>NZ_JAWQUO010000048.1:0-33092 GCF_033446605.1 Iodobacter sp. CM08
TTTACCGTTCAGGGCCATATTTGGCGGGGCTTGAGCCTTCATCATGCAGGTGCATAAAAATTAGTGGGTTAAGTGGGCAGGCGTGGCGGGGTCATGAGGGCGCGCGCTGGGGGCTGAGTGCAGGTTTCACCCAAAATGCATACAAAAAAGCCCGCTGTTGTGCGGGCTTGCTGTTTGCTTGGGTTTGTTTACGCCACTACGTAAGGTTTGAACCGAATCACCTCCACCCCCAGCCAGTCATTCAGCTCCTTCATCCGTTCCTGCAAGGGTTCAATCTCGTTATAGGCAAACACGGTCGCCGCCTTTTCTACGTCACCTAAGCCGCCGGTGTTGTTGGGGATGATGCCCATCAGTTGCGCCGGTACGCGGTGGGCGCTTAGCTGATCGTCCCTTGTTACGTTCTTGATATTCCAGAAGTCGTCCTTCGCCGCTACTTCTGAGATGGGCAAGCTGCATGCCGTCTTTCTTGCCGCTAGGCGCATACACCATCAGATTTTTAAAATTACCTAGGCCTTTGCTTTTTTGCAGGGCTTCGCGCAGGTCGTCAATATAGCTTTCATTCTGGGCAGCATCCGTCGCCACCTAATCCAGCGTTTTTGCTATACACGTGCTGTGCAGGTACTTATGCCCCATGCCCGCCCTCTTTCTCATATAAACTAGCAAAAAGCCTTACAACTTCTTAGACCGAGCCTAAATATGCGCCCTGTTAGTGCCATCCGAGCGTCTTATGCCGCTAATAAAATAGCCTTACACCAACAATTTGATACCCCTAGCGAGGCCTTACCTCTGCTGGGTGAGCTAACGCGGCTTACGGATCAAACCTTGAGCGAGCTTTGGGGCCGGCATCAGTTTATTGATGAGGTGCTTTTGGTGGCCGTTGGGGGCTATGGGCGCGGGGAGTTGTTTCCTTATTCGGATGTCGATCTGCTGATTTTATTGCCCGATTTGCCCTCGCCAGCGCTTTTAGAAAAACTCGAAGTTTTTGTGGGCGAGCTATGGGATATTGGCCTAGAAGTGGGGCATTCGGTGCGTACCACCGCCGATTGCATGCACGAGGCAGAAAAAGACATTACCGTGCAAACCACCATCCTAGAGGCGCGGCTCTTGGTGGGCGATGCCGAGCGCTTTAGCGAATTTTATGCCACGGTGCATCGCTATATCGATACCAAAGAATTCTTTGAAGCCAAGCTATTAGAGCAGCAGGCGCGCTATGGGCGCTTTCAAAATGCCACCTATAATTTAGAACCCAATATTAAAGAAGCGCCGGGCGGGCTGCGTGATTTGCATTTAATTGGTTGGATTGCCGCCAGCCAAGGCCTAGGGCGCGATTGGCATGCTTTAGCCACGCTAGATATGCTCACCACCGAGGAAATCAGCAAATTAGAAAATGCCGAAAGGGTATTGCGGGCCTATCGCATCCAATTGCATTGGCTAGCCAAACGCCGCGAAGATCGCATTCTGTTTGATTATCAACACGCATTGGCGAGCAGCTTTAAATTTGAGGATAGCGAAAAAGGCTCTATTCGCCTTAGGGCCAGTGAAGCTTTAATGGCCACTTATTATCGTGCAGCACGGATTATCAGCCAATTAGCTCCGCTATTAATTGCGGCATTGCGCGCGCGGATATTCTCGCAAATTGGCGTAGAGATTATTCCAATTAATACCCACTTTCAATTACGTGGCGAAGCGATTGAAATTACCTCGCCCGAGGTATTTGAGCGTGAACCTTCAACTATTTTAGAATTATTTTGGCAATTAGAAAGCATACGCGACGCCAAAGAAATCAGCCCCGCCACGCTGAGGGCGCTATGGCACGCCCGCTCACTGATTGATGATGAATTTCGTAGCAATCCCATCAATAAACAATTTTTTATTGATATCTTTAGGCAACCGCGTGGCTTAACGCGGGTATTACGCCGTATGAATCAATATGGGGTATTGGGCCGGTTTATTCCTGAGTTCGGGCAAATTGTGGGCCGTATGCAGCATGATTTATTTCATGTTTATACGGTGGATGAACACACCTTAATGGTATTACGCAATGTGCGGCGCTTTGCCGTGAATGCCTTTACCCATGAATACCCTTTATGCTCTAGATTATTAACCGAATTCGATAGGCCTGAGGTTTTATATCTAGCGGCGCTATTTCATGATATTGGCAAGGGCCGTGGTGGCGATCATTCCTTATTAGGCAAAGAGATTGCCGCCAAATGGTGCGCCAGCATGCCGCTTGCTAGCGAAGATAGCCAACTGATTACTTGGCTGGTTGAGCATCACCTCACGATGTCATCCGTCGCCCAAAAGCAAGATGTGTATGACCCTGAAACCATTCAAGCCTTTGCGGCGTGGGTGGGGGATCAACGTAAGCTCACGGCCATATATTTGCTTACCGTTGCCGATATTCGCGGCACCAGCCCCAAGGTGTGGAACGCATGGAAAGCCAAACTTTTAGAAGACTTATTTAAAGCCACCCAGCGGCTACTCAGCAGCCAAACTGCCCCAACCCGCTCTTGGCTAGAAGAGCGCCAAGATGAAGCGCTGCGCTTAATCCGCCTGCATGGCTTACGCCAAGATGCGCATGAGGAGTTCTGGAAAGTACTCGATACCGTGTATTTCTTACGCCACGATGCCAAAGAAATATCATGGCATACCCGTATGTTGTTTTCACGTGTTAGCACCACCAAGCCGATTGTGCGGGCTAGGCTTTCAGAATCGGGCGAAGGCCTGCAAGTGATGGTGTATAGCGTGGATAAAAATGATTTATTTGCGCAGATTTGCAGCTTTTTTGAACGCGCGGGTTATACCATTTTTGATGCGCATATTCACACCACACAAAATGGCTATGCGCTGGACAGTTTCTATATTTATATTCCTGATAATCGCGTTGATCATTACCGCGATTTAATCGGCTATATCGAGTTTGAGCTTAGCCAGCAATTAGAAAAATCATTGCCACTACCCTCAGTGCATAAAACGCGTATTTCACGGCAATTAAAGCATTTTCCTATTCAGCCCCATGTGATGATTAGGGCGGATGAGCGTGGCAAATACCATGTGCTATCGATTGCGGCTGGAGATAGAACCGGTTTGCTATCCACCATTGCCCGCGTGCTTGCCAATAAACATATTGAAATTCAATCCGCAAAAATCATGACGCTGGGCGAGCGGGCAGAAGATAATTTTTTGATTAGTGGTGAATTACTTAAAGATCAACACGCATCACGCGCTTTAGAGGCGGAGTTATTACAGGCGATTAATACTTATTAAGGATTAAAGTCATAAATTATTTCCTGATTATGTCTTACAAAAATCAGCATCGTCATTCCCGCGTTTGCGGCCTACCCTTGAATGCTTTAGTCAGGCGCGGGAGCTCCGCGATGCAACTGGATTCCCGGCCAAACACTCGGGGATGACGCTTTTTATCCAGATAAAAATGCATGCAAACTACTTACTCAATCCTTACCGCCTAGTGGATTTTTTAGCTAGCCAGTAACACGCTGTATTTTTTTAATAGGGCTTCGCATTGAATCACGCCTTCTGCATAATCGAAGGAGGCAATCGCGTTATTCAGCCCCATTAACTCGCCATTCATGGCTTTTATATGCGTGTTTTTTAAACGCGCATGCACATCAAAGGCCAGCATATCGGATTGATTCAATAGGCTATGCAGCTCTTGAATATCGGCAATTAAGCGCGGGATATCTAGCCTAGGCAAGGCAGCAATTGCTAATGGCACATCTTGCCCCAATGCCCGCATTGTAAGCTGCACAGCCGCCCGAAACCGCAGGGTTAAATCGCGCTTAGCAAAATCACTTTCATCTAATTTAAGTTCACCTTCCGCTTTTGATGCCATTGAAGCTAAATAGTTTGCCCCTACCGTGGCGGCCATCCCTTTAAGCGTATGCATTAAACGGGCTGCATCGGCCTGATTATTTACTTGCAATAACGTATCCAATTGATCTGGCATGGCCGTAATTTCGCCCAAAAAAGCAGCCAATATCCGTTCATATAAAACTTTATTGCCACCCAAGCGCTCTAGTGCCCCCTGTTGATCAATTGATGCAACTTCGGGCTGCTCAATAAGTGCCTCTTTCGGTAATTCCAGCGTTTTAGGGAATAAATTATCAAGGCAAGAGTGCCTAATATGGCTGTGTAAAATTTGAATCAGGTTTAATAAATCAAAAGGCTTACCAATATGATCATTCATTCCTGCCGCCAAACAAGCGCCTCGATCCGAAGCCATAGCATTGGCGGTCATGGCAATCACTGGCAAGCTGGCCATCCCTAAGCCATGCCGAATAATATGCGTTGCCATATAACCATCCATCACCGGCATTTGCACATCCATCAGCACGGCATCAAAGGGTTGAACCGCATTAATAATGGCATTCACCCCCAGTTGGCCATTGGCGGCCACCTCAACCAACGCCCCTTCCGCCGTCAATAACTCTTGTGCAACTTGCTGATTTAATAAATTATCTTCAACCACCAATAGCCTTATCCCCTCTAGGCGCAGTGGTTTTACACTCTCATTCCTTATCCCTGCACGTAAATTACTCAGCCCCGATTTAGCATCCGCTACTGCATCAAACAGCATGGATGCCGTAATCGGCTTAACTAGAAAACTATTCAATAGCGCCTGCTCCTTGGGGCTCCTTTGCGCGAGTAAATCTCTGCCATGTGTCGTCACCATAATGATAATTGGCGCATCGCTCATGGGGGCATGGGCGATGATCTCTCGGATACGCAAACACGTTTCCCAGCCATCCATTTCTGGCATTTGCCAATCAACAAACATCACTTGATAGCCAATTTTCCCCGTTCTTATGCGGGTTTCAACAAGGGAAATCGCCTGCTCCCCTCCCTCGGCCACATCCGCCTGCCAGCCCCAAGACTGAACCATTTCCAGCATGATCTCGCGTGCAGTTGCGTTATCATCCACCACCAAAACTTGCAGATTTTTAAGCGCATTGGCTCTAGAGTTCCCTCCCCCCACATCCCCAAGCAACTCATTTGTTGATGCTAGGGTTAGCGTAAAATAAAACGTACTACCCTGCTCAAGTTGGCTATCTAGTTTTAACTCGCCCCCCATCAATTCCACTAGGCGCTTACAAATCGATAAGCCCAGCCCTGTGCCACCAAACCGCCTAGTTGTGGATGCCTCCGCCTGCGCAAAGCCTTCAAAAATAGTGCGCTGATTTTCTGGCGCAATGCCAATCCCACTATCCTTAACGGCAATTTGCAAGGTGGTGGTGCTATCCGATTGGGCCAGTACTTTAATCTGAATCACCACCTCACCTTCAGCAGTAAATTTGATGGCATTGCCCGCTAAATTAATCAGCACTTGGCGTAGCCTTAACACATCACCAATCAAAGCTTTAGGGGTGGCGGGGTCGATATCAAATAACACCTCAATCGGCTTGGGCCCTATATTGGCCGATAAAATAACCGATAAATCCCGCATAAGCTGATCCAGCCTAAATGGCTGAGGATCGAGCTCCATTTTACCGGCTTCCATTTTGGAAAAATCCAAAATATCGTTCAGTAAACCCAATAATGATTGCGCGGCACTTTCTGTTTTACTGGTGTAATCCATTTGCTGAGCGCTTAGCTCGGTATTTTGTAGCAATTTAAGCATGCCCAAGATGGCATTCATAGGGGTGCGAATTTCATGGCTCATATTGGCCAAAAACTGGCTTTTAGCTAGCGTTGCAGCTTCTGCCGTGGCTTTGGCTTCTTGCAAAGACAATTCATAATTTTTAATGGCAGTAATATCTGTGCGAATAGCAATATATTGCTCTGGCTTACCATCGGGCCCCGATAAGGGAACAATGGTTGAATCAACCCAATAATACTCACCATTTTTACTCAGGTTTTTAATTTCCCCATGCCACACTTTTCCGTTACTGATGTCTTGCCAAAGCGCAGTAAAAAATGCAATTGGATGAAATCCAGAGTTTAATATTCTATGGCTTTGCCCTAGTAATTCCTCACGGCTATAGCCACTAATTTTACAAAGCAGATCATTCACATAGCTAATATTTCCGCTTAAATCAGACACACTCACAATAGCGTGCTGATCCAATGCAAACTGTTTATTCTTTAAGTGCGTGCTTTGGGAAAACAAACGTGCAGAGACTAAATTCAATGCTTTATTAAGTGCCGCAATCTCCACAATATTTGTTGATTCCTGAATTTTTTCACCCTGCATATGGTCCAAATCTGCCGCAAACTGTGTAGCCGCTTGTAAAGCACGCAGTGGTGGCCGCAGTAATAAACTCAACAAATACAGCGTGATTCCAATCGCCAACACAATAATCGCTAAAGCTTGCATCCAAATGGCAAATGCGGCCTGTTTTAAGCTATGGATGTGATAGCTCACCCTTACCCAACCAATGGTTGAGCCTGCAATAATAGGCTGCCATGCCGACATCGTATCAACCCTCCCCAAGCCATTAAGCAATTGCTTAGAGTCTTGCAAAGTAGATGCTTTAGCCTCGCTAGGTATCGCTAGTTTATCTGCACTAAATCGCGGCAATACGCGGCCATCTTGCTTAATTACTTCGCTCAGTATCTTGCCTTTTTCGTCCAATACTTGTACCGATAGCACGTCGGGGCTTGCTGCGGTTTGCATTGAAATTGCTTCAATGCTCACCCAATCCCCCACCAGCAAAAACTGCGTATCCACCACCGCCAAGTTTTGCGCGAGTGAGGACATATGCTGGGTAATGGTTTCTCTTAGCAAAGCGGTTTGTTTTTGCGCCGTATACGCACCGGAGCCAAGAATAGAAACCACCAAGCACACTGTAGTCAGCAGCATAATTTGGCGCACTAAGCTAGGTGGCAAGCTCTGATAAAAAGCTCGCTGCAAATGAGTAACCCACGGCGGCTTAATCATGCTATCTACTCTCAGTAACAAAATATTTTTGCAGCTTTAATGCTTCCAAAGGCTGATAATCTTTGGCGTAGTTAGCCAGCACCGGATTAGGGAAGCGAATTTCTTTAAGGAGTGCGCGTCCTGCCTCATCCTTACTTAAATCTAAAAAAGCCTGCTTTATCGCATCTCGCACCGCAGCGCTTACCCGTGGGTGGACAACCAAAGGGTGCGATGCCACTTCAGGCGTTTTATAAATAATCTGTAACTGCTCGCGCAGCTCTGGTAGCTCATCATTAAAAGCCGAGCTAACACTGCCTGCCGCCGCAACTTCATTTCTAGCCAAATGCCTAAACACATTAGAATGTGTACTCAAATAACGTGTGCTAAATCGAATGCCAATTTGCTCCGCTAATAGCGCACGCATATATAGTGAAGCCGCAAATGCATTCGCTGCAGGAAACGCAATAGTTTGCTCATTTAAATCGTGAGCGGTTTTAAATGGGCTATCGCGGCGAGTCAATAAAATACCAAATATAGGCGTGCTATCCCTCAGTATCGGCATATAGCCTTGAGCGGATTTACTCATCACCACATGGTAAGGATTGACGTAAGCAAAATCAGCCGAGCCTTTTTTTAACTCCTCTTCAAACAAAGAGAAGGTGCTGACTAATTTAAGCTCTAGCACAATGCCCGTCTCGCGCGAAATACGCTGTAAAACGGGTGTCCACTCCTGGTGTAACTGGCTAGGATTAAACTGGGGAACCACCGTAAACGTATATTTGAACGGAGTAGCTGCAAACGTGCTTGCTGCGGCAAACAATAGCCCAACATAAAGAACCCATATCTGCCCCTGCAAAAGCTTACGCATTTCTTCTCCAAATAAGCATAAAGCTTAGTAGAAGAATAGTGCCTAATTTATATTTTTGTCAGACTGTGCGGGATATTTTTAATAAGCGGATTATGCCTCATACTCATTTTTTGTTATTTATCTGAGATGAACAACGCGAAGAAATATAACCTGTAGGGGTACTGCTTGCTGCGCCTTTGCTAAACAGGGCGCAGTAAACAGCTGCCCAGTGTGTTGGCCTACATGCAATACATGGTTTTATTTGAGCAAGAGGCATAATCAGGCTTAATAATGTATCGCTGCAGAGTAGGCAATCAGCCCGCTTGATGATCACATCTGTTTAAACAAGTGTGTAAAACTGCGGCTCACTTCTAGTTTTTCATCTAAACCACTTACTTTCACCAATAAGCGCCCACGCAAATCTTTAACTACACCTTCAATCGCTTTGCTATTAACCAAAGTTGCGCGGTGAATTTGCCAGAATAAATCTGGATTTAATTCTTCTAGCAAATCACGTACTGGTTTTCTAATTAAGGCCTCATAGTTTTTTGTTTGCACCCGTGTATATTTTTCATCTGATTGAAAAAACAATACATCATCCACGGGAATCAAACGTAGCTCTTGGCCAATAGATGCCTGTATCCACTGTAAATAAACAGGCTTTTGTGTTACTTGTTTCGCAATTTTAGCTATTAAGTCTTGCATATCATTGGGTGGATTAACTAAGCGTTTTTTTAATCGCTCCACGGTTAAAGCAAGGCGTTCTACATCCGCAGGCTTTAATACATAATCAATTGCGCCATGCTCAAAGGCTTCCACCGCATATTGGTCATAAGCCGTAACAAAAACCACATGCGTTGATTGTGAAATAGCCTGAGCCGCTTCCAAGCCTGTGGTACCCGGCATACGAATATCTAAAAAAGCAAAATCAGGATTATGCTCAAAAGTAAGGCTAATCGCCTCTTCACCATTTTTAGCTTCCGCAATAATTTCTAATTCTGGCCAAACCTGCGCCAAACGTAGCTTTAATTGATCGCGCATTAAACGTTCATCGTCCGCAATCAGCGCAGTGGGCATAGCACAACTCCTCAAAAAACGTAGCTTGGCCTTGAGCGAAACAAAACCCAACCATCCACTAAAGAATGTTGGGCTTTGCATACTCCGCATCAAGCTCCATATTACATTGAAGGGAACCTCGAAAAACCCATTTTTCGCCATAATACTACGTTGCGTATTAAAAAAATCCCCTTACATATCAAACATATGCAGCGTCTATTTTTTAATACGCGCCTTGTCTTATTTAGAAATATAGGTTTCTCGTGGCCCCCTTAATTATATTTTTTATGCAGCGAAATAGAGTAAGTACTTGTGCAAAAGTTTTATGGCAAGGCGTCGAAGCCGCAGGCAGTACAGTTAGTACGACAAGGCAAGACAACGATGCAAGAAAACTTTTTCCTATCTACTTAGGTGATCTATTAAACCGCAGCCAAAGTATAAGGCACTTCAATCGTAATACAAACACCACTTGGTTTGTTTTCAGTAATTAAAAATTGACTCTGCCCTTTATAAAGCAAAGCTAATCGTTCGCGCACATTTTGCAAACCTAAACCGGTGCCACTACTTTTTGCCATACCAAAGCCCAAACCATTGTCTATTACCGTAATACGCAGTTTTTGATGCGCTACTTCTGCGTTAACAATTAATAATCCACCTTCAGTTTTTGGCTCTAAGCCATGCTTAATTGCGTTTTCAACTAATGTTTGCAAAATCATCGGTGGAAAGGCTGCCGAGCGTAGGCCTTCAGATATATTAATCTTAAAATCTAAGCGCTCTTCCATCCGCATTTTTAATAACACCAAATACGCCGTTACCATATCGGCTTCTCGGCCTAGATTATTACTCGCAGCGTGCTCCCTAATTTGCGGTAAAACCTGGCGTAAGTACTTAATCAAGCTGCTTTGCATTGCTGCGGCGCGGGGAGGATCCGTTTCAATTAAATACTCAACTGATGCTAGGGTATTAAACAAAAAATGGGGCTCAATTTGCGCCTGCATCATTTGTATTTTAGCTTCAGCCACCTGCCTTAATAACGACTCTCTTTCTGCTTCTTTTTGAGATTCACGAGCTAAAGCTTCTGCACGCTTTTTACCCCCCATTAATACTTTAATCCCCAACAGCATTAATACAAACACAGCCACAATATCATTGACTTCTATATGGGCATGAGAAACTTTAGGCGCAGGGGCGACGACTACATCGCCCATTTCATCAAAAAGATTAAATACATCTAAAACATCAGTCAGATCATTGGCAAGCCGTAGTTTCTTTTGCTCGGATACATCACTTAATTCCTCTAGCTTTAATACTTTTTCTTTAATTTCTCCTCTAATCTGCTCTTTTTTTTCTTCACTGATTTTTAGCACGATATGCGGTTGTGGAGGCGGGCTAGCCCGATCTTCAATATCTACAAGTAACTTAAGCCCATCTCCTAATGCCCCACCTAAAACCAACAGAAAAATCACCAAAAAAATAAACTTACCCCAGCTTAGCTGAATCACCCAAACCGCTAGCCGATCAAAAATGACTTTAAACTCCTCAAAGACACTTTTGAGTTGATTTTTTATGTTTTGAATATCTGCCATCAACAATCCCTTTCCTAATTACTTCTTTTGCTCAATTTCACTAGAGAACATCATCACCTTCGCTTGCAAAAACTTTACCTGCCCAGCAAAAGACATGCGCCCTAGGTCTTGAATAATTTAAATACTGCATACTGCACTTTCGCTAATTAATATAAGAACATCGCACATGCAAGAGACTGAATCAGTTTATATTGAGTAGGCTAACAAACGTTATGCCTGATATCAATTCATTACGCACTATATGGCGTAATTAGGTTTATTTTTTTTACCGACGTTAATGACTGCCCCATAAGCGCAGGCTTTCTTTTAGCCACCACTTCTATTCTTGGTAACTTAATAATTTGTGGCTGGCGCTTAGCAATCACTTCTATTCTAGGCAGTTTAATAATCTGCGTATCATTAGCCGAGGTTTGTGCAAAAACAGGCGATGAAAAAGCAATCACAGCAGCGATAAGGATAAAGGCTTTCATGACATTCTCTAAGCGGGTTAAGATAATGTCACTGTAGCCAAATCAATAACAGGCTTAAATAGTGCTGCGATCAAGCGCTTAATACAGGGATTAAACTGCAGAAAACCCCGACTAGAATGCAGACGAATAGGTAAAATACATTCAATAATCCCTACACCGACTGACTGCTAATTACACATCCCCCCAAATACATCGCCCACAAATGCCGCATCGATATTAACTTTTGTTTTATTCAAACAATAACAAGCCAAATCAATTACTTACAAGTAACGCCACCACACGACCAACTCTATTGATTTAGCAAGCAGGAAAGACAAAGGCGGTTTACCTTGCCCATCCTACAAGTGCTTAACTCAACAGAATTGACTACACCGCGCTGACCAAACAAAAGTAAATCAAACCACGAATATAGGTATTTCATTGGTTTTTTCGAGTATTTAGTGTTTTTCGTGGACTAAAAACAGGTGCTGCGTAGCTTCACTCACTTAGCATCGCTGGCTGCCACCGCCCCCTGTTTTTTACGCGCTTTTTCAGCGGCCTGATAAGCGATGTAATAACGGCTTACCGTAGACACATAATCAACCATGCCTTTGCTAACCGATTTAAGCGCTACCTTTTCTACATTACCCAGCCAGCGATTTCTATCCAAACCTTGCGCGGCGGCTTGGTTGCGTAATTGTTGTACTCGGCCCTCACCCGCGTTATAGGCCGCAATCATAAAATACAACTGATCTTCGTCACTGATGCCAGGATTCTGAAAAAAGTCGCGTAAATGACCTAAGTATCGCGCCGCAGCCGTTACATTGCCCTCTGCATCATGCGGATTTTTAACGCCCATACTACGAGCCGTAGCGGGGTTGATTTGCATCACGCCCGTTGGGCCTTTTTTACGCACCACCGAATTTAAACCGGATTCTTTCTGCCCAATCGCCGCCAGCAGCAGCCAATCTAGATTATTTGCGGCCGCCACAATTTGAAAAACAGGGGCAAAAAAGGCCAATTTATCTAAGGAACTAAGCTTCTCAGTGGTCTGCACTTTACCGTCGGCCACCAAATAACGCCGCGTAGCCTTGACCGCCCGATCAAGCAGCCCTGCTTTATCTACAAAGCGATTCAAAGTAGAGAGCAAAGCATTATCATCTTTGCGTACTGCCCAAGCCACCGGCACGCGTTCTTCTACACAGTTGGCCGATGCTTTGAGTTTAGGCAGGGTTTTATCCCATAAATCAACAACAAAACGGCTTGCCAGAGTGGTCTTATCTGCGCCTTTATTGATTTCAGAAAGGAGCATTTCGCTACTCACCCCTGGCGCTGCGTTTTCCACCTCAAATTCTGCATGGCCCGTTTTACGTCTTGATTCGTTAAAATCTGCCATTAAGCGCTGCGCATAGCTGGCAGATGGCAAGATGAGGCTGGCGGTTTCCTCTGCACCTACGGTGCACCAACGATCTTGTAAATAGGGCGTTGAAAAAGCCACTAACTGCTTGGCCCCTTCTGTAACAGGCATTAACCCCGCAGCAATATCGCCCCGCCCAGCCCGCAGAGCGGGAATAAGCTCACCTGCATCCACTGGAATAAACTGCAAACGCAGCGGCGGCTGGCCTTTGGCCCGCCCCTGATTTAGAAACTTTTCAAACTCGGTGAGCATGCTGTACTCCACACCGTATTGGCGACCATTCTGAATAAAGAAGGTCGATGGCCCTAGCGCCACCAATACCCGCAGCCGCTCTGGCGGGTTACTTGGATCAAAGTTTTCCCCAGCTGCGGCCAGTTGCGTTGGCTTACTTAAGGCAGGGTGCGTACTTTTTACACTCGCCACAGGCTTAGCCCATAGCGGCGAGGCCTGCAGTAAGCTCATCAACAAGCAACAGCGTATCAAGCGTCTTATCATTCGCGGTATCCGAGTTGGGCGTATCAGCGTTATTAGACAAATTAAGCACCGGCAAGCTTGCTTACGCGCTCAACACAAAGAGCGCTAGCATGATTGTTACTACACTTACAGGTATCGGCCATGCCCGTCTAGCCGTATAATCGCATCTTTAGTTACTTGGCAAATCAGTACTCGCCATCTTTTGAGTGACAAACTATTTCACAGACCATTAAAAACTGAGCGAAACCCCCGAAACAAGGTAAAGAATGGCAAAAACCGCAGTTTACCGTGCGTAAATATGGATGACTGCCCGCTTTACACCTTATTCGTGCTTTGCAATTGTTTTCACCGGTCTGATAAATCCAGCGTGCAATATCTGCCGTATATATTAAGTAGCAAGCCTAAACGCTAACAAGGTACCAAATGCCATTACTCATTGTAGAAAACGCCCATCTCGCCTACGGCCACGTCCCTCTTTTGGATGGTGCCAGTTTTAATCTTGACCCTGGCGAGCGCGTTGGCCTCATTGGCCGTAATGGTGCAGGTAAATCATCCTTACTCAAAACCGTTGCTGGTGTAAATAAGCTAGACGACGGGATTATCCGTATCGAAAACGGCGCAAAAATGGCTTTTGTTTCGCAAGAGCCAGTGTTTGATATGGAACAAACCGTCTATGAAGCCGTTGCAGAAGGGCTGGGTACTGTACGCCAGGTCTTAGTGGATTACCACGCTGCCTTACTGACACTCGATGACACCGAAGAAAGCTTGACTCGCCTGATGGATTTACAGCATGAGCTGGAATCGCAAGACGGCTGGAGACTCGACTCCTTAATCGCATCGATTATGTCGCACTTAGATTTACCTGCAGACACAAAAATTGGTGCTTTATCTGGCGGTTGGAAGAAACGCGTGGCTTTAGCCCGTGCTTTGGTTTCAGAACCACAGTTATTATTACTGGATGAGCCAACCAATCACTTGGATGTCAGCGCCATTGAATGGCTTGAAGAACTACTGAAAAACTTTGCTGGTAGCGTGTTGTTTATTACCCACGATCGTCGCTTTTTGGATAATATTTCCACCCGCATTATTGAATTAGATCGCGGCAACCTGACCAGCTTTCCAGGCAATTTCAAAGCTTATGAAATTAAAAAGCAAGAGCTGATCGAGCAAGAAGAATTTACCAATAAAAAGTTCGATAAAGCCTTAGCTCAAGAAGAAGTATGGATTCGCCAAGGCGTGAAGGCCCGCCGCACCCGCAATGAAGGCCGTGTTCGCCGCCTAGAAGCGCTGCGCATTGAACGTGGCGAGCGCCGTGAGCGCGTTGGCAATGTCAGCTTTAAAGTGGACGCTGGCGATAAATCAGGCAAATTAGTTGCCGAGCTAGAAAACGTCACCAAGGGCTATAACGGCCGCACCTTGGTCAACAATTACAGCACACGCTTGATCCGTGGCGATCGTATCGGCTTGGTTGGCCCAAATGGCGCGGGTAAAACCACGCTGCTTAAAATGATTTTGGGTGAATTGCAGCCCGATAGCGGTGTCGTTAACCTAGGCACTAATTTGCAAGTGGCCTACTTCGATCAATTCCGTGAGCAGCTCGACGAAAACGCCACCGTGATTGATACCATCAGCCAAGGTAACGATTTCATTGAAATTGGTAATCAGCGTAAACACGTGATTGGCTACTTAGAAGAATTCTTGTTTGCACCGGCGCGTGCACGTAGCCCTGTCAGCTCGCTATCTGGTGGCGAGCGTAATCGCTTGCTGCTAGCACGTTTGTTTACTCGCCCAGCCAATGTTTTGGTCTTAGATGAGCCAACTAACGATTTGGATATCGACACCCTCGAGCTATTAGAAGAATTACTGTCTAATTACTCTGGCACGGTATTCTTGGTTAGCCATGACCGTGAATTCCTTGATAACGTGGTGACCCAAGTAATTGCGTTTGAAGGTGATGGCGTCTTAGTTGAAAACGCCGGTGGTTATGCCGACTGGATGGAAGCCAAAGCACGCATGGCCAGCCTTGCACCAGTAGTGGTAACTAACAGCCCGAAAAAATCGGCGAACTCAGCGCCACCCGCCACAAAATCTGCAGAGCCCGCTAAAAAGAAACTATCGTTTAACGATGCACGTCTTTTAGAGCAATTACCGCTGCAAATTAGTGCGCTTGAAGCCGAAAAAACCGACATCCAAGCGCAATTACTCGACGCCAGCATTTATCGTAATGGCCCTAAGCTGGCCCATCAAATGCAACTACGTATCGAAGAATTAGATGGTTTGATTCTAGAAAAAATGAACCGCTGGGAAGAGTTAGACGCGAAGTCTTAAAACCTAAGCGTATCGCCACGGCGGTACGCCTTAGGGAGCCCAACCACTTTTATTTCTTAAATAAGACAAGGCGCGCTTGAAATAGTCGACTTTATCTATGTTGAATAGACTTTTTCAAGCGCAGCAGCATGACCAAAGATAGTTTTTTGCAAAGCTCACTTTAGTTGGCGCTAAGCCCTCAATGACTTAATCTAATAAACAGCCCTTGCCGACGACTTGCTAAAGCTATGAACTGGATTCCCTCGCGATTACTTCGCACTGACGGCTCTACCTCCTCGCTTAGCCTGCTACGTGGCGGGCTTATTCTGCTTTACACCGTACTCACCATCGTTACGCTACTGGCCTTGGTGTGGATGTCGGTTAGGGATTATCAAGAAACCATCAAAGAAGCAGAACGCGGTAGCTTGTCCTTGGCACGCTCCTTAGACGAGCACGCCACCCGCACCATGGTTTCTGTTGAACAATCCATGCAAAACATCGTGGAAAACCTCAACCAATTTGGTGGTGCAGACCGCGCCGACGAGCTGCAAATGCACTTGGTTTTACAAGACAAGGTAAAACTCACCCCGCAAGTTCGCGGCATTATCACGATTGATAGTAAAGGGCTCATTCAAAGCCATGGCTTAGAATACCCAGCCCGTCGCATAAACTTAGCCGACCGTAGTTATTTTCAGTATCACCAGCAGTTTAAAGACACCCGCCCGATGATTGGCAACCCCGTACTCAGCCGTAGCGATGGCAAGTGGCTGATTCCGGTTACCCAGCGTATCCAAAAACCAGATGGGCAATTTGGCGGCGTAGTTTTAGCAGGGGTAGAGCCCCAGTATTTTATTCAGTTTTATAAATCTCTTAAATTACCTGCCGGTAGCCATGTGCACTTGCTGCGTAGCGACGGCATTATTTTACTTAGCTATCCCTTTGATGAAACACAAATTGGCCGCAATTTACGTGAAACAGACCCGCTATTGTTTGAGCAACGCCGCCTACAAGGCTCTAGCGTTTATCCAAGCAGCGACGACAATATCAAGCAGCTCACTGCATTTCACACCAGCCAAAGCACCTTGCCACTGATTATTTTAATCTCTACCGATCGCAGCATCTTATTAAATCGATTTAATAATGATTTAATTACTCGCTCTATTGCGGGCTTAAGCTTTATGCTGATTATTTCTTGCCTGCTCTATTTGCTATTACAGCAATTACGCCGCATAGAAAGCATTGAAGCAAGGCTTCACCTTACCCAATTTACCGTTGATGAAGCGCCCGATATTATTGTTTGGGCCGATTTTTCTGGCCAAATTTGCTACGCCAACCGCGCCACATCGATCAGCACTGGCTATCAAACCGAAGAGCTATTAAAACTACGCTTCTTTGATATCTTTCCGCAAATTAAGCACGCAGAATGGCAAGGATTTTGGCAAACACTTAAGCAAGCAAAACGCTTGCTTTACACCACGCATCAAATCAATCAAAAAGATATGCAATTGCCGGTTGAAATTACCTTTAGCCATATCACCTTTCAGGATGCCGCCTATCTATGCGCCACGGTACGAGATATTACCGAGCAACAAAATAGTGAACATGAATTACGCCGCCACCGAGATCATTTACAAGATTTAGTTGATGAGCGCACCACAGAGATTCGCAGCGTATTAGATGCCAGCCCCTTGGCTATTATGCTTTCTATTAAAAATACAATTCGCTTAGTCAATCCCGCTTTTGAAACCTTATTTGGTTATAGCGGCAGCGAAATCACCGATATGCCAACCGATACGCTACATGCGTCGGCCCAACAATTTAGCTCTTACAATCACCCTATTCGTGAAGCCATTAAAAACAAGGGCATATTCAGAGGGGAAATGGAGTTATTTCGTCACGATGGCTCTAGCTTTTGGGCCATGGTCTACGCTAAAGAGCTGATTGCAGGGGATATGAGCAAGGGGCTTATTTGTGTTATTGAAGACGTCAGCGCCGCCCGCATTGCCGCGCATGCGCTTAAGCAATCAGAGCGCCTTAAGCGCACCATTATTGAAGGCACAGCAGATGGCTTTATCCTTATTGATAATAAAAACCGAATTGTGGATATTAACCAAGCATTTTGCCAGCAGCTCGGATTAAAACGCGAAAGCCTCATTGGCCAACAACCCGATCAGCTCTGGCCAGATAATGCCGATGCCATTTTCCCAAAGAATTTGGCTATTCATAATGGCAGCAGCAATCACGTTGGTGAAGTGACTCTACGCTCGAGAGATGGCAAAAACCGGCCATTTTTAATTAATTCCGCCTGTATTATCGATGAAAATCAACAATTAGAATACGCCTTTGCTTTTTTAACTAATATTTCTAAGCTAAAAGAAGTTGAGCATAATTTATTAGAGGCTAAAGAAGCGGCAGAAGCGGCCAACATGGCAAAGTCTATATTTCTTGCCAATATGTCGCACGAATTACGCACACCAATGCACGCTATTTTGTCTTTCTCTGAAATAGGTCAATCCAAAGTAGGAACAGCCGGTAGCGCCAATTTAATTCGTTATTTTGAACGTATTCATTCTAGCGGCAATCGCCTACTGATTTTACTTAATGATCTACTCGATATGTCGCGGCTTGAAGCTAATAAAATGCGCTATAGCAAAACGCGTTATGACATTAAAAGCATCACTAAAAGCGCCTCTGCTGAATTGGTAACACTACTATCCAGCAAGCAACTGCATTTGCATTTAGATTCTGAAGGCCCGCCTTTTATTCTCTTTTTTGATAAGGCACGAATTACACAAGTTATCATTAATTTACTTTCTAATGCGATTAAATTTAGCCCTGCTGGCCAAGATATTGATATCCATTTTATTGAAGTTGGCCAATTAAAAAATGGTGATCAAGCAATGGGCTTAAGTGTGCGCGATCACGGCCCTGGCATTCCTGAGGACGAACTGGATTTGGTCTTCGATAAGTTTATCCAAAGCAGCCGTTTGCACGGGCCTGCCAGCGGCACAGGCCTTGGCCTTGCCATCAGCCGACAGATTATTGAAGGGCATGGGGGGGAAATATTTGCTCAGAACCATCCAGATGGAGGCGCTATTTTAAGTATTTTGCTGCCGCTGGAACAGCCCCCCACCGCAGAAGGGGGCCCATAACTATTTCACCAGACAATACGCCATGTCTTCCGGATGATGCTCTGGGCTGCCTAGCCAACAGCTGCCTCCCAAACGCAGCGAGCCTGCAAGTGAAGCTTCGGGCACATCCTGCTTATCCAGAATCAGCGTCACATCACAGGCCAGCCCGTGGCCCAGCGCAAATTTCAGCAGCTCTCTTAAAGAATTAGCCGCCTCACCGTCAGGCTGCAAAGCCGAAAACTGCGGCAAGCGTAATGGCCCTAGCCGCAGATTAAGCTTAGTTTGCCTATCCCAGATCCGATCACCAGCAAAGGCCGACAAACCCAGCTCACAACTGCTACCGCCAAGCTGGCTTTGTTCTGATTCAGGCAAATTCATCCACTGCCCAGCAAACTGCACTAGCTCAGCCCTAAAACCAAAAAAGCCTTCGATCAAGGTGGTTAATGCTTGTCCAGACATCGGCTTTTGGCTTAAGAGCCCCGCATAATAAACAAACAGGTTTTCATTTTGTAGCGCGCCCTTGCCCATCTGCGCACGCAAAGCACTCAGCCCCATCCCACCCAAATCGAGTAGATTACGGCTAAAGCCATCTTGCTCACCACTTTCTGCCTGCAGCCAGAAGCGATATTTTTTCCACGCGCCATAAAATAAAGAAATAGCACGATGGCTAAAAATATCTAAAAAAGCATGCAGGGTAGGGTCACGAAACTGCTGGCGACGCTCAATCAGTAGCTCGGTGTAACTATTAGGTAGCACACCACTCGGGCCAGTCAGCCCCATAAAAGCGACTTCTAACTCATTGATTTCGCCATCTTCTGTCTGCACAGCACTATAACGAGTCAGCTCACTGGCAGGGAAAGCCAGATTGGCCAAAGTACGGAACCGCAAACCGGCGGGCAAAGGGCCGCGTCGGTCGCCACGCTTTCTGGCAGCCAAGCTCAGCAGCCTTACAGTCTGGAAAAAACCATACCCCGTAGGATTAGCTAACAACTCTTGGTCTAAATGACGAGGGCTTCCCCGGCGCGTGCTGGCCATGCGGCAATCTCCTCATGTTTAGTTTTAACGCGTAAGCGGGTAAAGCTATTTGGCGAGCAATAGAGTGCGAAAAATCGCTCTAATACGCTGGCAAACAAATAAATACTGCCACCTACATAATATTCTTCATCCAAAGTTAGGGTGATTTCGGTACCGCGAACAAAACCGGCAAAATCACGCCCTAACACTCTTGTCACCGCTGGGGCGCTACTGATGGCAGCAATCCCCTGAATTTGCCGAGTATTCACTGGCGAATCAGATTGATTGTATAAGACCAGCATTTCCTGCAGCGCCGAGCGGCCAGATTCAATCAGGGAGAGATAATTAAGCGATAGGTGCGAGACCAGCCGCCACTGCAGACCGCGCTTTTGCGGCGGGCGCAAACTATTGCTTGGTTTACGCAGTAGTTTTACCCGCTTCACCACCGAGTGGCCTGGCAAAGTAAAATCGGTATGCTGGCCAGACTGGCTGCCACCAAAAGGAATCATTTCGGGCAGATCACGGTTGCTGCACAAAAGCTCAAGACTCAACACTTCTGCCCCTGGGCGAACTGGGTTGAAATCCAAATCAACCAAATGCAGTTCTAAATCGGTCCCTTTATCTTCTTGGCGCGGTGATGCTTCACGGCTGGCATGCCAGTAAAACTTTGGGCCTTCCTTGCTCACACCATGGCGAATCGCGTAAAACGGCAGTACTTCTTCGCTACTCTCTTGGCTGCCGGTTTTTTCCACCCTGACCACCCGCCGCAGCTGCATCACTTCAAATGCCTGCTGCTTACGTGCATCGGCCATGATTGGGTAACTGGTTTTCTGGTGCGTCACGCGTATCGGCTCACCCGCTTGCACAAACAGATTTACAATCGGCGTGCAGCCCAGCTTAAAGTGCGACGCCTGCAGATGATGCAGCAGACGTGCATGGCGCTCGGTATCTGGCCAGCGCTGCAATAAGCACTGCACCACCAACTTGCTACCCTGTATTTTTAAAGCCACATCCTGCAGCTGCTGAATATCAACAAACAAAAACTTATCTGGGCAGCTGAAATACTCAGTCAGTAGACGATAGCCAAGGAAAGATCGTTCGTCGTACTCCAGCACGCCTTCGTCGCGGCCAAAGCCCACCGGCGAAATGGCCGAGGCAGGCAGCGAGCGCGTTCGGGCTGGATCGTCACTGCCATCCCCCACCCGTAGGCGCATAGTTCCTGAAAGTAGTAGCTCATACACAAGGTGCATCAGTGCAGGCTCGCCATCCAAAAACAGGCGCAGCGACTGTAAATTGATCCCGCTAATCGGTAAATTGCCGTGGGTATTAAACTCTAGCGTGAGTACCGCTGCGGCATCGGGGGCAATACGGCGCAAATTGGCCGAGCTGCTGGTTAACTCCAGCTTGGCTTCAGATAACGCCAGCGGGTATAAATCCACCGGATAGCAGCTACGAAACTTGCACGTCACCCCACCAATAGCAGGCGCATGCACAGGCTGACCACGATCAATCACATAACGCTTGGCAATTTCTGGGCGCTGCGGATCGCACTCAAACTGCACAATGCTCGACGAAGGAATGGGCCGCAAATAATGCGGATAAAGCACATCCAGAAAGCTAGCAGCAATCTCTGGGTATTCATCATCCAATTTTTTGTGGATGCGCGAAGCAAGAAAAGCAAATGATTCGATCAGGCGCTCGGTATGCGGGTCTTCGCACTGATCCCCTTCCAGCTGCAGGCGTCCTGCAATTTTTGGATAGCGACGGGCGAATTCACCTGACAATTCACGCAGCAAACTCAGCTCACGTTCGTAGTACGGCAGTAATGAATCTAGCATGCGGACACTGTTTTTCCAGAGTGAGTAGATATGGCAGAAGGACAATTCACGTAAAAAAATACGTCATTGGTCTGCATAAAAGCAGACATTATCGGCCAATACTGAGTAAGATTGAAAGAAATTATTATCCTTACTCCTATATAAATATTACTACCTATACAAGTATAGAGATCTTTACCCCGTACACGGACTTCTGACGAGAGCTTTTGAAACACTATGACTATTCACGAACAACTGACCGCTTTACTGGCACCTATTTCTGCAGATCTACCTGCCGGTGAGGACTTAGGCTATTCAACCCTTTTTGATCAAATTCGCGAAGCACGCCGAGCAGATGATCCCGGCCTTTCTCAAGGTGACTGGGCCCAGCAGCTAAAAACCGCCGACTGGAGCAAAGTCATTCAGCTGTGTAAACAAGGCATCAGTCAGCAAAGTAAAGACCTGCAGCTGGCTGTTTGGTACGGTGAAGCGCTGGTTAAAACCACTGGTTTTAATGGCGCGCAGCTCGCCCTGCTACTGCTTGATGGCCTGCTCGAACAATACTGGGAAACCGGCTACCCAGAGTATGACCCACACGATCTTGATGAGCGAGTGGGCAAGCTTGAGTGGTTTAACAACCAGATCGGCATGGCGCTGCGCGAAGTACCGCTGACCGACCCTCGGCATGGCGGCTATAACTGGCAACAATGGCAAGAATCCCGCGAAGTTGAAAATATCGGGCTAAAAGACTCCCAAGCAAGAGAAGCCGCTATTGCAGAAGGCAAACTAGCAGGCGAAACATTTGATAAAAGCGTCAATGCCAGCGGAGCCGGCTGGTTTAAGCAACTACATCAACAGTTAGAGCACACCCAGCAAATTTATCAGGCACTCGACGCCCGTATTGAAGCGCGTTTTGGCCATGCCTCACCTAATTTTGCCGAATGCCGTAATGCACTGAATGCCTGCCTTGAAGTTGTTGGCCGTTTACGCCAGCAATGGGGCGAGCCATCAGCCCCTGCCATCCATACCGAGCATGCCGCTATGCCAGCCAGCACACCAAACCGAGCCCATACCAGTACTCCGGCAGTCTCGACCACGGCGGTTAGGCAAGGCCCGCTACAAAGCCGTGAGGATGCCGTTCGCCAGCTAGTGGAAGTTGCGCGTTATTTCCGCCAGAACGAGCCACATAGCCCCGTCGCCTTGCTTGCGGAACGTGCCGCTAAGTGGGCCGAAATGAGTCTAGAAGAATGGCTGGGTGCGGTTATTAAGGATGATGCAACACTCGGGCAACTCAATGAATTGCTGGATATTAAACGCGACTGATTCTGCCGTATTTAATCTGTGCTAGGCGGCCATGCAATCTGGCCGCCTACTGAATCGATCAACGGTTTATTCCAACTAGATAGATTGCTAAACAAACAAGGCGGCAGGATGCACAGCAAGTACCGCCAGCCGCCAAGTAAAATCTAGTTTCTAAATGGAATTAAAATCAATTACCAATTTCAAGCTCGACGCCATGCTCAGCATCGTCGGTGTTATAGCGCAGGCTCATTTTCTGATCCGCTATACCCAAGCCCGCTAAAAATCTCTCAACATTCACTGCACGTGCTAAAGCCGAATCCTTCGCATTACCAATATCCCTTTTATTACAAAAGCCACGCACAATAATTGACTTAGCCTCTTTCAACTGCGGCATTAAGCTAGTCAGTGTTTCTTCTTGTTGTGGGGTTAACTTTGCCGCCATTTTGTCAAACTGCAGCAGATAAGGCTTACCCAGTGCAATCGTTGCAGTTACGGGCTGCTTTATCCACGATGTTGCGGAGGCATTCACCGCAGGGGCCACCGAATCTGTAGCACATCCGCTTATTACACCCACAGCAAGTAAAACTGACGCACTTAACAATAAACCTGAATATTTCATCGATAAAATCCTTTTTTTAATGCAACAAAGCTGCCCTATAGCAATCTAGTACTGCTCGTCGATAAACCTGCACACACTAAGCTACAGATTTTAAGTACCGCATGGCCCCAGTAACAAGCTAGCCACCTGATAAAAGTAAGCAAAATACTTCTCTGCTATTTTACCGCAGTTAAAGCACGGACACTTAGCTGAAAACAACCACAAAATAATTGATTTTCTAAGTCTAAGAGCTGCATAATTTCAGTCATTAATTAGATTGCTTATACTCATCTAATATTGACTGTAGGTTACTTGTTAATATTTTTGCTTGTGTATATATGCACTCATAATATATTACATCCATATATTTATGCTCTGACATACCATCCTTACCCTCCAACTCCCAATTATTAGCCGCCATTTTTTTTATATTACAATAATCAACAACATTAGATTTATTGTTAGCAATATTTTTTTTTATTTTCAACAAAATATTACTTTTTTTAGGTATGGTATTTATAATATCTTTAATTATTAATTCGTTTTTATTATTTACTTCTTTTGTTAAATCATTATAACAAGATATATCTGACATCCCTCCGCCTAAATGTTCTAAGCAGTTCATGTTTGTAGTTGCATTTGCAGCACCTAAAACCATCGTTGTCAATAATATCATATATTTAATGGCTCGCATCATATTCCCCACTCTCGAACAAATCAGCTTGAGATGCCCGTCTCTTTTTATTGCCGCCACCTGTTCGATATGTTTTTATAAAAGCCGGTATTTTTGTGTAATCACCCTTATTAACTTTTTTTGCAATTTTAGTAAATCCATTACCTGTCCCAGCATTAAAAGCAAGATCAACAAGAGTGTCATACTCGTATTGATGTAGCGGTACTTTTATTTTTGCATTAACGGCTCTTTCAACGATTGCTAAATCTTGTTTTAGAAAATCTTTCGCTCTTTGTAAAGTTATTGTATCGCCAAGTACTAAGTGGTCTTGAGGGACAATTAAATGCCCGCACCCAACAGTAGGCAATCCTCTTGAGTCTAGGTAAACATCAAGAATCATTCCTTCTACAACAGGGTGACTTTTAAATGTTCCATTAAGAACCCCACTTTCCCATTCACCTATAAATGCTAACACTCTGTCAGATGCTACCCATGTCGTCCATAAGCGCTCTGTTTGTCCTTCAACTACTGAATTTGGTGTTGTATTGGTTGTTGCGGTAGCAATAGGCATAAATTTTCCTTTAAAGGTCGTCTCTGTGGCCTAAATAAATAGCGATTTTACTAGCCTCAGCAGTGGCAAAACGTATAGTCATGCCAGAAGAGTCAGCTTCTCCATGGACGACTTCCCCGTTGGGAAGTTTGGCGGAATATAAAGCTCCGCTTAATGGTTTTCCTGTTGCATCTTTAATCACAAATTGCTCATCAAAGAGATGGTCTGGATTTTGTTTTAAGGTTGAGGCCATTAAAGGGATAACGGCTAAGGCAGCCATTGCAGAAGGAGAAGAAGATGATGATGATGATGTCGCTTCTCCTCCCCCTTCATAAGATCGACCCAGCTCAGGCATCGATGAAATCAAGGCCGCGCCACACGACGTTTTGTGGCCCTCTAAGGCGACGGGTTTACCATCGACCAGCCAGTTAGAATCACCCTCAACAATTGGGCAGACGCCGTGGCCTGGGATGGGGCAGCTGACTTTATCGCCCAACAAGGCCACAGCCTTGCCAAATAACACCGTTTTAGCTGCGCCACTCACCACCACGCCGCCATGGCTGCTTTGATCGCCTATACGAATCACACGTTTCATGCGGCCTGCTCCTGTGGCCTGATCAGCGCCACACTAAAATGTTCTGTTTCATTAAGCCGTTCAAACTCCACCAGCACCGCTGGGGCTTCCAGCCTAGCGCTGTGAATCACCGCGATGGCCGTTTGTAACACAGAGCGCGCCGAGCCCACATCACCCCATTCACGCACGCTATTACTGGCGTCATCAATGGCATTCACAGGCACAGCGTATTGCTGTAGCGCCGAAGACAAGGCGGCCAGCCGCGTGCCACCCACGCCAACATCGCCACTGTTATGCACTAGCCAAGCAATGCTTTCTGCTTGATCTTTTGCTTCATCTTTATCTTCATTACTGAATGGATAATCGCGCAAACCGGCATTCACTAAGGCGTTATCAAACAGGGTGTGGATTTGCCGAGTCATAGGCAACAATTGCTTTTGCACTATCGTGGCCTGCTCTGATAAACGCAGCTCGGCCAGTACCGGCAGTTGAGCCAGCGTGTCTTGCCACTGCAGCGGCACGCGTCCCCAGCGCTCGTCACCGTAATGCTGCTGTTTTTCCCAGTAAGGCGTGTAAGCGTCGCTCTCACCTTCTTCTTGAGCGGGCAGCGCCTCTGGCACGGGCAGGTTTTCTCTTAAGAACACCATCGCCACCGCCGCATAACCCGGCATGCCCTGCCATTTATTTTGCTGCTCATCGTCAGGCTTTAGCTCATCCCACTCATGCTCTGGAGTGCCGCGTACTAACAGCGGCGCATCCGCCGCGTAAATCACCATACCTGGCAGGCCAGAATCCTGCTGAAACAGCTGCTGCACTCTGCTCATTAGCGCACCAGAGCCTGGAAAGAACCGTGGCTCTGCCTCGGGTGCTGCGGCAAACTCTTGGGCGTTGATCGCCTGCAACTGCGCCTGTTTGAGCATAGCTAGCTGCTCACGCCCCTCGCTTTGTGGGTTAACCTCAAAATAATGTGGCAACCACGCCGCCCCCGGCGCAGCAGCATAGACATCCTCCAAGACTTGCTGCACGACCAGTTGCAAGGAGCCGAGTAAATCGTCCTCGCTACCTTCGGCTAACTCATCACGTGCCAGTGCCTTCCAGTGTGCGCCATCCGGCAATTCTTCTAGCCATGTGGGTTCATCCTTAACCGGTAACGCTTGGCCCCATACACCACGGCACAGCACTTTAATTTGCCGCTCTGCTAAGGCCGCATAATGCTGCTGCCGCGCCGCTTCACGCTGGGCAACACGCTCTGCCTCTGCAGCCGCTTGCCCATCGGTTTGCGCCTGCACAATCCGCGATTCACGCACTCTTTGCCAGATACGCCATACCACGCCCAAAATCAAAGGCGGGGCCAGATGGGTAAGCAACATAGCCGTTGGGCTCATTTTTTGAAAGCTGATCGGTAAGCCCCACCACAGCAGCAACCACCACCCAGCAAAGAGCCCGCCAAACAGACCCATAGTTCCCAACATATACAATTCCTTAACTGATGTTACGTACAAAGACTATTTAGAATAGGCAGCATTTCAGTGCTACAGCCTCCCCCTTAGTCAAAGGGGGATTTGCCTTGGAATGCGCTAGATGCTTTTCTGTAAAGGTGTGCAATGCAAAATCCCCCCTCGCCCCCCTTTTTCAAAGGGGGGAACTATTACTCGGAAATAACCAGTTATTGCCTTCGTCGCATGCCTTGTGTCTAGCTGTTTGCCGGCTCAGCGCAATTGTGAATGAAGCGTCAACAGGCCCTAGCTAATTTTCACCTTAATCTCATCATTTTTAAGCGTTAGCGCAATTTTTTTCACTGGCTTAGCGCTGGCCATTCTAGCCAATAAATCGGCCGAAATTTGCGCCAACACGGTGCGCACCAAAATAGCATCGGCATCGCGCGCGCCGCTATCAACATCCATACAGCGGTTAGCAATGGAATCAACCAGCTCTACTGGATATTCCAGCACTGCCCCATGGTTTTGAGCGATACGCCGAGCAATTTTTGCTAGCTTAAGCGCCACAATTTTACGCAGCACTTCATCCCCAATCGGGAAGTAAGGCACGATAGTTAGGCGGCCTAAAAAGGCAGGCTTAAAGGTTTTTTGTAAGGTTGGGCGCAAAATTTCGATCAGATCATCGGCGGTTGGGTCACGATTTACATCATCAATAGTGACGCCATGCTCGCAAGCGCGCATCACCAGATCCGTACCGGTATTGGATGTCAGCAGAATAATAGTGTTTTTGAAATCAACCTCGCGCCCTTCACTGTCTTCCAGCAGGCCTTTATCAAACACTTGGAAAAACAATTCCATCACATCTGGGTGGGCTTTTTCAACTTCGTCCAGCAACACCACCGAGTAAGGCTTGCGACGCACCGCTTCGGTAAGCACCCCACCCTCGCCATAACCCACATAGCCAGGAGGCGAGCCTTTTAAGCCTGATACGCTGTGCGCCTCTTGATATTCTGACATATTAATGGTGATTAGATTACGCTCGCCACCGTATAAAGACTCAGCCAGCGCCAGCGCAGTTTCAGTTTTACCCACACCAGAAGGGCCAACCAGCATAAATACGCCCTTAGGCTTGCTTGGATCATCCAGATTGGCCTTGGCAATCTGCACACGCTCGGCAATTTGCTCTAAGGCGTGATCCTGGCCAATCACCCTTTCTGCCAGCAAGCTCGCCAGCTTTTGCACCTGCACCAATTCATTACTTACCATGCGCCCTAGTGGAATGCCCGTCCAGCCAGAAATCACATCCGCAATCACGTTTTCATCCACGCATTCATACGCCAGCTGATGCTGTTTTTGCAGCTCACGTAATTCATTGCGCTTAGTCTGCAGCGGACTGATTTTTTTGCCTTTTACCGGTTTGGCATCCGCCGCTTCCGCTTTTAAAACCACAATTTCATTAATCAGCTCTTGCTGCACCGCCCACGCTTTTTGCAGCTCTTGCAGATCAATTTCTAGTACTTCACGCTGCCCAGCCAGCTCGGCAATCCGCTCGCCATGGCCTTCTTCAGCTTTTAGCGCCAGCATTTCGCGATCGATATTCGCAATCATCACTTCTAAATCTTCAATCGGAGCCGGACGGCCGCTTTTAGACAAGGCCACGCGGGCACACGCCGTATCGAGCACGCTGATGGCTTTATCTGGCAGCTGACGGCCCGTGATATAGCGGCTAGATAAATGCACCGCAGCCACTACGGCCTCGTTCATGATCAACACATCGTGGTGCTTGGCCATTGCGCCAGTTAAGCCACGCACCATCTGCACCGCGATCTCTGGCGCTGGCTCATCCACTTTAACCACCTGAAAACGGCGCGCTAAAGCCGCGTCTTTTTCAAAATATTTTTTGTATTCCGCCCAAGTGGTGGCCGCAATCGTGCGCAACTCACCGCGCGCCAAGGCAGGCTTTAATAAATTAGCCGCATCATTTTGCCCAGCCGCGCCGCCCGCACCAATCAAGGTATGCGCTTCATCAATAAATAAAATAATCGGCACAGGGCTGCCTTTGACTTCATCAATCACCTGACGCAGGCGGTTTTCAAACTCGCCTTTCACGCTGGCACCGGCTTGCAGCAGGCCTAAATCTAAGGTGCGCAAAGTCACGCCGCTAAGCACGGGTGGCACTTCCCCACTCACAATCTTTAAAGCCAGCCCTTCCACCACAGCGGTTTTACCCACGCCCGGCTCACCAGTGAGGATTGGGTTATTTTGACGGCGACGCTGCAAAATATCGATCATCTGACGGATTTCCGCCTCGCGCCCCAACACCGGATCAATCTTGCCCGCCTTGGCCTGTGCAGTTAAATCAATCGTATATTTATCCAGCCCTGGGCTGCCACGGCGCGGCGCGGGCTGATCCAAATTCATCTCTTTCATCTCAGTGCCATCACTCGCAGGCAGATCAGCGGAATTAGTTGCCGCCTCATTACCATGCTGACGCAAAGCCACATAGCCCTGTAAAGCACGCTTGCCATCCATCTTAGCCAGCGTGGCCGAGCTGCCCTGCACCGTGGCGCGCAAAGCGTCGTCTTGCACCAGCGCCAACAATAAATCCAAAGTAGAAACCGAATCCTGCCCCAGCTCGGCACTGGCCATTAACCAAGCTTTTTCTAGCCACTTTGGCAGCCAAGTCGACAACACCGGATTACGGGTATTGCCGGTACGGAAACGATCTAGCGCAGAATCTAGCTCTTTTTCTAACTGATCAAGGCTCAAACCCAAAGCGTGCAAAGCCGCCACGCCCGCATTATCGTCCTGCGCCAAGATGGCCAGCACAACGTGTTCAATTTCAATCTCAAAATGAGTGCGCGACAAAGCCCGACTAGCCGCCTCCTCCACCGCACGGCGGGCTGTAGGGGTGAGACGGGAGATAAGCGCTTTAAGGGGAGTAGACATGGGCGGATTCCGAGGAGTTATAAGAGTCTGAATTTAATTACCGCAATAAATACACAGATTATAAAAAACAAGCAATAATTTAATCTATTTACCAATTTTGATGCCACCGCCTATTTTCACCGATGGCGGATATTTTGTAAAAACTTACAACCATTATTTCATTATCATAAAAAATGATGCACAAGCAGAGCTTAAATCTGCTTAGTTATATCCCTTGTTTTAATCACAAACTCTTCTGATTCTAAATTCATTGTTGTGATCTACAGAAGATTACAATAAATCGCATCATTTTTTTAAGAATTTCAATCAATTATTGATTGAAATAGTGATTATTTTCTTCATCTGCAAAACTAACTTCAGAGCCACAAGCGTAACCCGCTATTCTGCAACAAAAGCAAAGAGTTTTATACGAATAAGCTTAATTCACTAACAATTTGGATCGGGTTAAGACCCGACAAATACTGCTTTAATAAAATTTCACTTTACGATCACTCTTACTATTTTCATCAATAAAAATATTAAGAAAAAAATCATCCACCAGTTTGCAGTGGTACAGAAAAATTTATTTTTTGTCCATTAATGGTAAAGTGATAATTTTCTCTATTCACACTTCCCCTTATGTACTTTTCAGCAAGTTCAAGTTTAAATGGCTCGATAGAAATAGGATTTTTCACTACATCGTCAGACAAAATCTTAATCTCCGCTGTTGGCATTACATATGGAATGGAAGATTCAAGTCCATAACTTTGCATTAATATTTTTTGCCATTTATTACCAGCTTGCTTAGAATAACGCACATTATAAGCGTACTGATATCCTTTAATTCCTTTCAACAACTCAGAAAATGAAATATCAAAATAATACTTCTTTAATAGTTTATCTATAGAAACAGCGTTTAAATCAACAACATCAAAACAACATGCAACATTAAAAGTCCCTTTCTCTTGTGATTGAAAAACAGAAAACGTTGCTGCACTATCTAACTTCTTAGCCGTAAATATCAACATTTCAGAAGCCACAGGCTTCATTACGCCCGCAGGATAATTATATACGGGCAAATTTGCATAAACTCCAACCATAGGCTCTGCATGCACATTGCATGATGTATATAAAACAGCGAAATATACTAATATTTTTTTCATCATTAAATGGCCAATGTGGCCCACCTCAGATTATTGCTATCAAACCATGCTGGGCAATTTAGCCGCAAGCATGCTCCTCCATTCGTAACGACGAAAACTGATCAGTCACTAGTTCCAATAAACATACTTGGCCTACCGGCAATCCTGCACAGTACTAAACCTACCCTGCACGGATTCCAAAAAATACAGAAAAAAATTAGAATTTTTCCTATTTAACCTATTTATCAATACAAATAAAGAACTTATCTAATTTTTGTGGGTAGGCACTATTTTCTTATGAGTCGTTCTTATTTAATACTCAAACACCTCATATCTGTACTTAATCGACTTCCTCCAAATTCTATTTCACACTAATTTGCTTTTCCGCTCATAATGAAAAATAAATTTGACTTTACCCTGACCAAATTTATTCCATTTATTACAATATTTTTAGCAAAACGATAGGTTAAATAAAAACTGAACACGTCTAAAATTTAACAGATAGAGAGCAAAAAAAACTAACACACAAATAAATTAAAATACAATTACATTATTTATTAAAAAATGAATCGATCAGATCTTTACTAGGAACATACATAATTTTTGACAGATATGGAGAACTATAGACGACTGTCACAATAACTTTACAAGGTATTTTTTTTCTATTAAAAATCATAGCCCTGAATGCATCATTCAAAACCATTCCATTTATATTTTTATTAATTCTATACTTCTCATTTTCCTCATCAGACATTGCAAACAAAAGATCACTAGAATACATAAATCCAATATTATCCTGTCCCTCACTTCTACTTAACTGTCCTTCTAAAAAATACTGAAGTGAATGACCGGGAGTAAAATTAACGTCATCAGTCAACGAACATTGTATCGTCCTTGAACCAATAGATTGACCTTTTTTCTCATCAATAACTTTAGAAAAATCCACATCACTTTTAAAAAACAATCTAGCCATGCTCCTATTTTTATTTAAGGATACATACGTTAAATTAGCTTCCTGCACATTTTGACCTGCACATGCATTCAAGGCTAAGCACAACACAACCAAACAAAAATTAAATATTTTCATACATTTCAACTCATCATTAAATTAAAATTCTATATTTGGTTTCTCTTCATCATTACATTTTTTATCTGCAATATTTTTTACTTTTACTTTTTTTGAAATATTAGCAGAGATAAAATCTAAAGCAGATCGACCACTCGACAAAACCGTGCCAAACATCAAATCCGCATTAGCGTGATGTATATTTAGAGTTTCATTAATATTTGGCCCACTTTTAATATTCCATTGCTCCCCAAAATCAGCAACTTTATCTGATACATCTAAATCACCAGAGGTAAATTCAGCCCTAATATTAATCCAATTTTTTTCAGCATACTTTGGTTCCGGCTTTCCCCAGTATATGTCTGAAAACATTCCAACAAGAATGCCTTCACCAACAGGATCTAAAGTAACCAAATATTCAACCTTATATCCTTCATCCATCAAATAAGAAGATAAATGTGCAGCATTCCATGCCCCTAAACTATGGCCTATCAAATAAATGTAAGTATTATCTTTATCTTCAATTTTATTTAAAATAGAAGATTTAACATCTTCCTCACCTTTTGCGTCATCATAACCAATATGATGTGTAAATTTACTCCTAAGATCGCCTTTATCAAAACCTAGCGACTCCATTTTGTATACAAATGAAAGCCGAGCATAATTAACTAGTGCAGTTGGGCCCTGCCCATAATATGATTTTTTATCTGCAGCCCCTCCAATAAAAAAAGCTATAAAACTCTTCGAGGGTACTTCTATTTCCTTATCTTTTTTATTAGCATCGCCTGTGAGTGTTTTTTCACCAACTTTACATAAACTACTCTGTGACTTACCCATACTAATCCTTCAAATATATTTCAACTTTTTCAGTTGAATCAGGGTTTTTAACCTCATGGGTATAACCACTTGCGTCGGTAACACCATATTCTTTCTCTCCAAACCCACGCTGAATCATATATTTCTTATTAGGCAGAACTTCACCAGTCACCTGATCCCTCAATAAAAACTTATCATTAAATTTGGTAGTTGGCATTGCATTGAATGTTTTAGCAAGACTCGTCCCCCCACTCAACTCATGACTCGCCCCCTTAATACTCACTTCCCCTGGGCAGTGGATTTCTATATTGCCGCCCTTCAGCCTTATATAGCCGCCGCCTGATGTAAGGAGCACTTCGTCCCCTGCGGCGATTTCTACTTTTTCTTTGCAGGCAGTGATTTTTACGTTTTTGTCTGCGGTGATTTCAATGTCGTCGCTTTGCGCTTGCAGCTGGATTTTACCTTTGGCTGCGATCAGTTTTAGCGCGACTTTATCTTTTACCCCTGCCACAAACAGGCTGATGTGTTGGCCGACGTTATGTATCCAGCGGCGGCCAGAGGTTTGGTTTGTGTCTCTTTGGGCGACCTGATCAAGGTTTGTGCCTGCGGCAATCGTCTGGCTTTGCGGGCTGGTGATGGCTACACCATCTTCACCGTGCAGCAGGATGATTTTTTGTTGGCCTGCTTGGTCTTTGGATTTGCTCTTGCCGTCTTTATCGGTGTTTGACCCCGCTTCAAAGCTTTTGCTGGCGTGTACGTGGTGGTGCAGATGACCAGTGCTGGCTTTAGCGCCTGCACTGTTATCGGGTTTTACCGTTTTATCGCCGTCGCCGGTTTCGATAGTGTCAGCGAGTTGGTTGGTGGCGGTTTCACCTAGGCTTTGGGCCAGTGCCAGCGCTGCTTCTAGCTGGCTTTGCACTGGGCTGTGGTCGAGTTGCTTGCCGCTTGCGCCGCTTTTTTCTTCCGTACTAATCAGGATGCCGTTGGCACGGATGGCGCCTTGTTTGTCGCTGCGTAATTCAAAGCCTT
>NZ_JAWQUO010000049.1:0-32170 GCF_033446605.1 Iodobacter sp. CM08
GAAAGAAGTGAGGTGAAGGGCTTTATCTACAAAACAAGGTCGATGCCTTAAGGGCGCTATCAAGCTCACTTCACCTCGTGTGGTAGTAGCTAACCACCACAGGGAACAAGATACAAGGGCGCTAATAAGTCTGGTGGTTTTTCCAGACGCATTACGCCGTATGAAGCAAAACGGTGCAATGCGCTCTCGCTGGGCAACTTACGTTGCACGCAGAGCTTATTGACACCCTATAAAACCATACGACCTACGGCCTTGCCACCACAGCGTGCCAACTAAAAAATAAAACAATTGGTAGCTGTGCCTAACGCTCAAATTAAGCGGCGAGCGTAGCCCGTCCGCTTGAATGCCTTGTTGGGCATCAATCTGCTCAAGTTCATTTTAGGTATGTTTCCTTCAAACCAATTTTTCCAAATACAACGTTTATTTCATCCATAATATTTGAGAGTGTTTCCGTGAGGATTCCCTCTACCCCGTACATTTCTTCTGACTCCGTCGCGTCCGAATAAATGGTTTCGTCAGTGTATTCGAGGCCCAAGGAACTCCACCTCTGAGCGTGCTTATAAGCCTCAGAGAAAGAGAGTTCGTGACCTAGGGAATGGCAGTAGTCGTTCCGGATGTTATTAATGTCATTGCAGATGTCTCCCACCCACTGAGGCATAGGACAATTAGTGATGGATTTTTCGACTTTCGTCGGAAAGGGCCAACGCCAAATTTCTTCACCAAAGCCTGCGTTCCCAAGAATCTTGCCTAGCATAGCCTCAATGACGAGATGCCCTTTCAAAACAAGCGCCAAGATGTCTTCGTCCTTAAATGCGGATGACAGGTGATAGTCGAAGGTTGGCTCGACTTTTGGCTTTCTTACCACTCGCAACTCCCAAGTCTTAGCGGCCTTGATGCCCAACGTTTAGGTTAAGGGGCGTCAGCACGCCGTCCCAGAGAGCGCAGCGAACGACTTGAACCGTTTGTTAGGCATCAGGTTTTGTGACAAAACTAACTTTTGACGTGCAATTGAACATCCACTGCACACCAAAGCGGTCAGTCAGCTTTCCGAAGTAATCGCCCCAGGGCTGAACCGCAAGCGGCGTTGTAATTTGGCCGCCATCAGAGAGTTGTATGAAGAGGCTCTTTGTTTGCTCATGATCCTCCAGCTGAAAGATCATTGCCGATCCTCTCATTGGTTCAGCATCGTCGTTATCCGAGGCGAAAAACCGAACACCAGGACCTTCAAATTGAGCGTGCATGATTTTTCCGAGCATAGCTTCGGTGTGAGCGGGCATTCCGTTTTCGCCCCATCGCAGGATCGCCACCACCGTACCAAGACCGCATTTTGTATAAAACGCCAACGCTGGCTCGCAATTTGTGGTGAAGAAGAGGTAGTTAGCAAGGTACATATTTTCTTCCTATGTTGTCGGTTCAATCACTCCCACTCGACGAGCCAGGAGTTCTGACACCTAACGTCAAACACAGCAGCTGGCCCACGCTGCAATTGGATAAAAAGTCGCACGTTCCGGCCAGTCTGCTTGAATGCCATGTTAGGCGTATTGCCGCTGCACCAAAAACAATGCCCCGTTTTTTGTAGCAAACCACAAAACTAAATAATGAAACCACAGATACGGAGCAAACGAATTAAAAGCGTATTAATCAGCCGCGTAAAAAGAAAGCTGCAAAATAAAATAAAAATATCAGCGCGCAACAATACAAACTGCCACCACAACGCGCCAACTAAAAAAATAAAACAATTGGTAGCGGTGCCTAACGCCGAGCTAAGCGGCAGATTTTAAGTTGTAGTTTTGTGGAATATTTTTGCGCAGCAAAACACCAAAACTGCGACTTAAAAGCTGTCCAGTGCACGAAGTGCGCGGTGCTTGAGCGAATTGTTATAACGCAATACTACAAGCCACGCTCTTTTATTATTTGTGCTAATTTTATACCTTTAGCGAATTCTGTTTTATAGTTTTCGTTGCGACCGATAGCCAACGAGAAATCAATTGGATTAATATCTTATAATTGATCTGCGTACTTAACAACAAGGTACATATTAACACCATCTTTATTTTTCTTCAGCGCAGCTTTAGCAACCTCATCTTTAATATAGCTTAATAATTCACTTTGATTCATTTCAATTCCGATTTAAGAATAAGTTATAACGTTTGGTTAAGGGGCGGGCTTTAGCCCGTCCCAGAGAGCGAAGCGAACGCTTTGAACCAGTTGTTATAATACGGACTCGACATTCGGGAGGTAAGCATGAAGGGCAGAAATAACCTCATCGCTTTTTTTACCTTTTGAAATCCTAATAATAAGGCTTACATATTCACCCTTTTTAAGCCCCAGCACTTCGCCGATAGCTGTAAGTAGAGACTTTTTATTGTATAGCCGAAGCATGTCGAGGTAGTTATTGCTAGTAATTACTTTATCAAATTCCTTGGTCACCTCAGTATAAATGTTTTCAATATCAATACTGCTTACAACATTTGTATATGATGATTTTATCGTTGTTAGTCCGTTACTTTTGTCGTTAAAGGATAGAAGCTTATGGCGAATTTCCCCGGATACGCGCTTGGATATCTGTACATCTAAATCGTTTTTTAGTAACTCAATCACTTTTGATGTGATTTCACTTTGCTTTTCTTCGTAGTTATACTCTAGGGATTCACATGCAAGCTTTATGATTTCGGGGAGAATAAATAGGTTTTCGACTTCAGCAACATCCAGAACAAGGACACCATGACTTTTTAAGTTATTTATTTCTGCGTTAACTCTTCTGTCTCTGTCAATTATTCCGTAGATTTTCTTATCGTTAATTAGACCTGACTCATTTAAACCCTTAACTATTTGAATGACATTTTCGCAGCTGCCTTTTGGAAGAACAAGATAGTTTTTATAAAATAAGCTATATAGTTGTAAGTCAAAGCTGTTAGGTGTTCCTTCTACAAATATTACCGAAGTTCTAGCGCCAAGAACTTCAAGTACCAAATCTTCAGGGAGTTCTGAGAACTCTGGCAGAATTGACCAATCCCAGTTTTCTCCGTCATAAGATTTTACCCATATTTTTTCTGCACTAGATTTTTGTGCAGCAAAATCTAGGTCGTGAGTTATGTATACAAATACACAATCATTTCGCTCACTTTCTAAAATTGACCAAAGCTTTGAGTGTATCGACTTGTGTAAATGAAGCTCTGGCTCATCAATGACTAATATTGAGTTTTTTTCAGTGGTTAGGCATTGTCCAATTAAATAGAAAACAACGCGCTCGCCATCGCTCATGTCTGATGCATTGTATAATCCATTGTCATATCTAGATATTTTGGTCTTAATTCTACCAGCTTCTATAACCAGTTTTCTGTGTGGTAAAACGGATTCCCAGATAGACTTTATCTTATGCAGAATGGAGTTGTTTTCTGAAGCCCGACCTTCCGAGTGGTCTAGCGTCTTTTGGAATAGCTCTGTAAATAAATACACCATGAGCTTTTCATAATCATTCAGGAGGAACGTAAAAGGCTTTCTCCCCCATCGCTGCTCTTTCTTCCAATAGGATGGGTTAGATTTAACTTGCATAACATCCGGGTAGCCGTATTTTAAATCGCATTCTGCTTCTTCAATGGCTGATGTATGGCTAAAATCTGGCATTGATAAAGATTTTTGAGCTGAAACTCTACGGACTATATCTTTTTGGCTGCTCTCTAACTCTAGCCAGGCACCTAATCTTGTCTTGCCTGAGCCATTTGCTCCGGTAATTACGACTGAAGAATTTACAGGTAAGTCCAAAATTTCAGTGGTATTCCCACTTTTTGGTAAGCTAATAAAATCTACCACTTGACCCTCGCTGTTTTTGATCTGCGTTATAACGTCAAAATTAAGCAGCTGGCCTACGCTGCAATTGAATAAAAAGCCGCACGTTCCGGCCAGTCTGCTTGAATGCCATGTTAGGCGTATTACCGCTGCAGAATAAATAAACTCTCGTTTTTCATAGCAAACCACAAAACTAAATAATGAAGCCTCGGAAACGGAGCAAACGAATTAAAAGCGTATTAATAATCAGCGTAAAAAGGAAGCTGCAAAACAGAAGAAAAATATCAGCACACCACAATACAAACTACCACTACAACGCGCCAACTAAAAAATAAAATAATTGGTAGCTGTGCCTAACGTCAAACACAGCAGTTGGCCTACGCTGCAATTGAATAAAAAAGCCGCACGTTCCGGCCAGTCTGCTTGAATGCCATGTTAGGCGAGTTGCCACTGCACAATAAATAAAGCCCACGTTTTTCGTAGTAAACCAAAAAACTAAATAAGAAAGCCATTAAAACGGAGCAAACGAATTAAAGGCGTATTGCCAAAAAGCGTAAACAGAAAACTGCCAAACAGAATAAAAATATCAACACACCGCAACACAAACTGCAACTACAACGCACCAACTAAAAAATAAAACAATTGGCTGGGGTGCCTAACGTCAAAATTAAGCAGCTGGCCTACGCTGCAATTGGATAAAAAGCCGCACGTTCCGGCCAGTCTGCTTGAATGCCATGTTAGGCGTATTGCCGCGGCACAAAAAATAAAACCGACGTTTTTCGTAGCAAACCACAAAACTAAATAAGAAAGCCACTAAAACGGAGCAAACGAATTAAAAGCGTATTAATAAGCAACGTAAACAGAAAACTGCAAAACAGAATAAAAATATCAACACACCGCAACACAAACGGCCACTACAACGCGCCAACTAAAAAATAAAACAATTGGTCGCTGTGCCTAACGTAAAAATTAAGCAGCTGGCCTACGCTGCAATTGAATAAAAAGCCGCACGTTCCGGCCAGTCTGCTTGAATGCCATGTTAGGCGTAGTACGGCTGCACAAAAAACAAAACCCCGTTTTTCGTAGCAAACCACAAAACTAAATAAGAAAGCCACTAAAACGGAGAAAACGAATTAAAAGCGTATTAATAAACCACGTAAACAGAAAGCTGCAAAACAGAATAAAAACATCAGCGCACCGCAACACAAACTGCCACTACAACGCGCCAACTAAAAAATAAAATAATTAGTAGCTGTGCCTAACGTCAAAATTAAGCAGCTGGCCTACGCTGCAATTGAATAAAAAAGCCGCACGTTCCGGCCAGTCTGCTTGAATGCCATGTTAGGCGTATTGCCGCTGCAAAAAAATAAAGTCCACGTTTTTCGTAATGAAAACGCAATACGAAAAAAGAAAGCCACTAAAAATAAGGCCGACGAATTGTAGCGTGTTAATACGGAACTAAAATAGAAAGCTGCAAAACAGAATAAAAATATCAATACGATTGCAACACAAACTGCCACAACAACGCGCCAACTAATAAACAAAACAATGGGTAGCGGTGCCTAACGTCAAAATTAAGCAGCTGGCCTCCGCTGCAATTAAATAAAGAAGCCGCACGTTCCGGCCAGTCTGCTTGAATGCCATGTTAGGCGTATTGCCGCTACAAAAAACAAGACTCCGTTTTTCGTCGCAAACCGCAAAAATAAATAAGAAGGCCACTAAAGCGGAGCAAACGAATTAAAAGCGTATTAATAAGCAACGTAAACAGAAAACTGCAAAACAGAATAAAAATATCAACACACCGCATCACAAACTGCCACAAAACAACGCGCCAACTAAAAAATAAAACAATTGGTAGCTGTGCCTAACAATATGTAGACACCCTAAAACGGCAGAAAATCCACCATCTATGGTGTATAAAAACGCTACGCCCCTTTGGAATGCCTTGCTGGGCGCGGCCTGAAGTATTTTATGCCGAGATACTACACCCGATTGAGCGGAGATTTCCACCATGTCTGTGCTTTTGAATCAGGTTCGTGATCGATTGCGTACATTGCACTACAGTTTGCGCACCGAGCAAGCTTATCTGGATTGGATTAAGCGCTATATTCGCCATCATCAGCTGCGTCATCCGCAGGAAATGGGGCAAAGCGAGATTGAGGCTTTCCTTACCCACCTTGCGGTCAATAGGCAGGTGTCAGCGTCGACTCAGAATCAGGCTAAGTCCGCGCTGCTGTTTCTTTACCGTGAAGTGCTGCAGATTGATTTGCCGTGGTTAAAAGACGTGGTAAGCGCCAAGGCCAGCCAGCGCCTTCCGGTGGTTTTAACGCCGAAAGAGGTGCAGCAAATTCTGGCCGAGCTAGATGGGGTGTGGTTGCTGGTGGGGCAGCTATTGTATGGCACAGGGCTGCGGCTATTAGAGGGCTTACGTTTACGGGTTAAGGATGTTGATTTTTCCCTGCATGAAATTGTGGTGCGCTCGGGCAAAGGCGATAAAGACCGTGTGACCATGCTGCCCGCAAATATTGCCACCGCATTACAAGCGCAAATTGCTTATGCAAAAGCACTGCATGACGCAGATTTAGTGCAGGGCTGGGGCGAGGTTTATCTACCGTTTGCTCTCGCGAAAAAATACCCGAATGCGAGTCGGGATTGGGCATGGCAATATGTTTTCCCTTCGGCGCAGCGCAGTGCTGATCCTCGCTCTGGGCTAGTACGGCGGCATCATTTGGATGAAAAGGGCATGCAGCGCGCCATGAAGCAGGCGCTGCATGCTACGCGTATCCCCAAGCTGGCTACGCCGCATACATTGCGTCATTCTTTTGCTACCCATTTACTAGAGGCGGGTTACGATATTCGTACCGTGCAGGAGCTGCTGGGGCACAGTGATGTGCGTACCACCATGATTTACACACATGTCTTAAATCGTGGCGGTTTGGGAGTGCAAAGCCCACTGGATAGGTACGGTGTTACTTAAGGACGGTAGGCAATAAAAAAGGCAGGTTACAAGATAAGAGGGTGTGGCCTCTATATCATTAACCCGCCTTGCTGCTATTGGCTGATGTAGTTTTATATCATCAGCAGGCGTAAATATACTCAGCAGGTGTGCTGACCGCCATTGATGGCGATATTAGCGCCGGTCATAAAGCCGGATAAATCGGATGCTAAGTAGCTAACTAGGCCCGCAATTTCTTCTGGGGTGCCTAGGCGGTTAACAGGGATGCCTGCAATGATTTTATTACGTACGTCTTCAGGCACGGCCATTACCATATCGGTTGCGATATAGCCTGGTGAAATTGTATTAACTGTGACGCCTTTTTTTGCAACTTCTTGCGCTAAAGCCATACTAAAGCCGTGTACACCTGCTTTTGCTGCTGAGTAATTGGTTTGGCCAAATTGGCCTTTTTGGCCGTTAATGGAAGAAATATTAATCACACGGCCCCAGTTGCGTTCAACCATGGCATCAAGAAACTGCTTAGATACATTGAATAGCGAGTTAAGATTGGTGCTGATGACGCTTTCCCAATCTAGCTGGCCCATGCGCTTAAAGGTGGCGTCGCGGGTAATACCGGCGTTATTTACGAGTACATCGACAGGGCCGATTTCTTCGTTGATTTTTTCTGCCATGCGAACACAAGCATCAAAATCAGTGACATCACACTCATATGCGCTAAAAAGGTAACCAGATGCTTTCATATCTGCTAGCCATTGCAGCTCTCTTCCTGCTTTAGAATAAGTCGCTACAACATTAAAGCCGCTATCTGCGAGTGCTTTGCAAATAGCAGAACCGATACCACCCATGCCGCCGGTGACGAGTGCGATTTTTTTCATAGACTCTCCCTTTCTTTGCTTGTTTGCTAAGTTGTGTGGAACCCAGCTCAAAATCTTACATTGTTTGTATGTATAAGCAAAGCATGTTTTTGTGTAAGGTAGGTGTGAATTTTATTACTAGCTTCTGTGGCGAATAATTACAAGCTTGCATTACGTAAGTATGTGTTTTGCATGACAATGTTATTTGTGTGCATTTTATTGTTTGTTTTTGTCGGTGGTCTTTTTTTAATTTCAATTTCTGACCGTAATAGCAAGTTTTATTGTGGTTTATTGAAATATAATGGTTTAAAATTGCGTGATAGTGTTCCAAAAAAGGGGATGTAAGTGAGTGTTGGTGTGATTTTAATTAGTGGGTGTTCGAGCGGAATAGGCTATGCCACTGCACTGGGCCTGAAGGCAGACGGGTGGCGTGTTTTTGCAACAGCTAGAGATATGGTTGATGTAGAGCGGCTTAAAGATGAAGGTTTTGAAGCATTACAGCTCGACGTGGCTGATTCGCATTCTATAAAACAAACGGTGGCTGCTGTGTTGGCAAAAACCGGCGGGCGTATCGATGCTTTATTCAATAACGCAGGGTTTGGTTTGCCAGGTGCAGTAGAAGACTTAAGTAGGGAGGCGATGCGGTATCAGTTTGAAACCAATGTGTTTGGGTCTATTGAGCTGACAAATGCAGTTTTGCCCATCATGAGAAAGCAAGGGCATGGCAAGGTTATATTTAATGGCTCTGTGCTGGGTTTTGCGGCTATGCCATACCGCGGGGCTTATAACGCAAGTAAGTTTGCACTTGAAGGTTTTGCAGATACTTTACGCCAAGAGCTAAAAGGCAGTCAGATTTATGCGGTGTTGCTGCAGCCCGGCCCAATTACTAGCCGTTTTCGAGCCAATGCGCAGCAGCAATTTAATCGCTGGATTGATGGGGAGCAGAGTTTTCATCGGCCTTCTTATTTAGCGATGCAAGCGCGTTTGGCTAAGGTGGGGCCCGCCGCTCCATTTACCTTGCCAGCAGAGGCTGTATTGCTGGCGGTGCGTGCTGCGTTACAAGCGCGCCGCCCATCGGCTCGTTATCAAATTACTACGCCAACAAAAGTATTCTGGCTGCTTAAAAAAATCTTACCGACGCGTGTACTGGATTATATTTTGTTAAAAGCGTCGGGGGATGAGCCTCGTTGCAGTTATGAGCGAAAATAATTGCTTGTAATTTCTACGCTTGATTTTTAATTATTAGGCAGCAAAACGCGATTAAGCGTGCAAATGAGGGCTGTTTTAGCCTTTTTGATGGTCAGTCAAGCCCCTTTGGAGGGAAAGATGAGACTCTTTTTTGCTGTACGCACAAAGTTGGGCTCTTGTCGAGAATTGAGCCGCCCCCGCCAATCGGGTAAAATAGCGAATTCCAACCTGCTATTCCTGCCATGACTAAGTACATTTTCGTTACCGGTGGCGTTGTCTCCTCGCTGGGCAAGGGCATCGCCGCTGCGTCGCTGGCCGCTATTCTTGAATCACGTGGCCTTAAAGTCACGATGATGAAGCTGGATCCGTATATCAACGTAGATCCCGGCACCATGAGTCCATTTCAACATGGCGAAGTTTTCGTAACCGAAGACGGCGCTGAAACTGATTTGGATCTTGGTCATTACGAGCGTTTTATTAGCTCAAAAATGCGCAAATCTAATAATTTTACCACCGGGCAGATTTACGAATCTGTCATCACCAAGGAGCGCCGTGGCGACTATCTAGGTGGCACGGTCCAAGTCATTCCACACATCACAGATGAAATCAAAATGAAGCTGCGCGAAGGCGCGGGTGATGTGGACGTTGCGATTGTGGAAATCGGCGGCACTGTTGGTGATATTGAATCATTGCCATTTTTGGAAGCCATTCGCCAAATGCGCTCTAATGTGGGTCGTAAAAACACCCTCTACGTGCATTTGTCTTACGTGCCTTATCTTGCTGCGGCGGGTGAAATTAAAACCAAGCCAACCCAGCATAGCGTAAAAGAATTGCGTCAAATTGGTATTCAGCCAGATATCTTACTGTGCCGTATGGATCGCGAGCTACCTGATGAAGAACGCCGTAAGCTGGCGTTATTCTGTAATGTAGAAGAAAACGCGGTCATTGCTTGTTACGATGCAGACAGCATCTATCAAGTACCTAATATGCTGCACGCGCAAGGTATTGACGATATTGCTTGTGAATTATTACAAATTGACGCACCTAAGGCAGATTTGTCTGCTTGGGAGAAGATTGTTCATGGTTTGAAAAATCCGAGTCATTCGGTGAATATCGCCATGGTCGGCAAATACGTTGATCTGACTGAATCATACAAATCACTATCTGAAGCGTTGATTCATGCGGGTGTACACACCAATAGCCGCGTACAGATTCATTATATGGATTCTGAAGAGCTAGAGAAAAACGGCTCCAGCTGCCTTGAAGGCATGGACGCTATTCTGGTTCCTGGTGGCTTTGGTAAGCGTGGTGTAGAGGGTAAGATTCTTGCCGTTAAATTCGCCCGTGAAAACAATGTTCCTTACCTTGGTATTTGCCTTGGTATGCAGATTGCATTGATTGAATACGCGCGTGATGTAGCCGGTATGAAGGGTGCCAACTCGACTGAATTTGATTTAGATACCGAGTTCCCCGTTGTTGCGCTGATTAACGAATGGGTTAATCACGACGGTAAAATTGAAACGCGTGATGAAAACTCTAATTTGGGTGGCACAATGCGCTTAGGTGCGCAGGAATGTCAGCTGGTAGAGGGCTCGCTTGCGGCTAAGATTTATGGCGCGGCATCCGTTGCTGAACGCCATCGTCATCGCTACGAAGTAAACAACTATTACTTGCCTCGCTTAGAAGCTGCTGGATTAAAAATCAGCGGTCGTTCGGCAGGTGCAGAGCAATTGGTTGAAACGGTTGAGCTGAGTGCGCATCGCTGGTTCTTTGCTTGCCAATTTCACCCAGAATTCACCTCTACGCCGCGTGATGGCCATCCTTTGTTTACTTCATATATTGAAGCAGCATTGGCTTACGCTAACGAGCAGGGGCGCAGTGGTTTAAGCTGCTAATACTGTAAAACTGCCAGCTTATGTTTCTAAGCATAGGCTGGCAGGGTAAACCTGCTTTTCGCTGGCGGGGTCTAATTATTAGGGGATAAATTTTTAGTTAAGTGTGCAGATGCAGGTAGTACGAAACCGGATGCACGCGCAAGGCTAAGAATTTATACCTAACTATAGTTTGTGAAACTCGTGAAGAGTAGGTGCTGGGGTTCCTTGCCGCTTACTCCTCACTCCTCACGGAGCGAAAAATGAAATTATGTGGCTTTGAAGTCGGTATCGATCAACCTTTCTTTTTGATCGCCGGCACATGCGTGATTGAAAGCGAACAAATGGCGCTGGATACCGCAGGACAATTAAAAGAAATGACCGATGCATTGGGCATTCCTTTTATCTATAAATCGAGTTTTGACAAAGCCAACCGCAGCTCAGGCAAATCATTCCGTGGTTTAGGGATTGATGAAGGCCTGCGGATTTTATCCGAAGTTAAAAAGCAAATTGGCGTGCCTGTTATTACCGATGTGCATACTGAAGCCGAAGCCCCTATTGTGGCGAGCGTGGTGGATGTATTGCAAACCCCCGCATTTTTGGCCCGCCAAACTGATTTTATTCATGCCGTTTGTGCCACTGGCAAGCCAGTGAATATCAAAAAGGGCCAATTTATGGCCCCTGGCGATATGGTGAATGTAATTAATAAGGCGCGCGATGCTAATGGCGGGCTGGATAATCTAATGGTTTGTGAGCGCGGCGCATCTTTTGGCTATAACACGCTGATTAGCGATATGCGCGGTTTGGCAATTATGCGTGAAACGGGCTGCCCAATTGTATTTGATGCGACGCATTCAGTGCAGCAGCCAGGCGGGCAGGGCGATCGCTCTGGTGGCCAGCGTGAGTTTGTGCCGGTATTGGCGCGTGCAGCGGTGGCGGCGGGGATTTCTGGCTTGTTTATGGAAACGCACCCAGATCCATCTAAAGCGCTTTCTGATGGCCCAAATGCTTGGCCATTGGCGCGAATGAAAGAATTGTTGATGGTATTAAAAGACATCGATCGCGCAGTAAAATCACATTCTTTTATTGAACATAGCTTGTAATTTGCGATTGCATGCGGGCTTGTTTGGGCCCGCTTTGCTGCTCTGCCCAAGAATGAAAGAATTGCTGATCGTACTCAAAGACAGGGGTAGTGCTTTAAGGCACACTCATTGATTGAGTACTCGCTGTAATATTTTGGCAGTTTTAATGACATAAAGTTGAAAGGCTGCCAAATCTGAATTTTTTAGTGCCGGAAGTTTTCCGGTGTAGCTACTCAGACCAACCCTCCTTAAAGGTGTTTGAAATATGAGCGCAATTGTAGAAGTAATCGCCCGTGAAATTCTTGATTCTCGTGGTAACCCAACCGTAGAAGCCGATGTATTGCTGGAATCCGGCGTAATGGGCCGTGCCGCTGTGCCGTCTGGCGCATCCACTGGCGAGCGCGAAGCGCTTGAGCTGCGTGATGGCGATAAATCCCGCTACCTTGGCAAGGGTGTATTGAAGGCTGTTGAAAATATCAACACCGAAATCTGTGAAGCCATCATTGGCCTAGATGCTGCTGACCAAGCGTTTATCGACAAAACCATGATTGATTTAGATGGTACTGACGACAAGCGCAATCTTGGCGCAAACGCCATCTTGGCTGTGTCTATGGCGGTTGCTAAGGCCGCTGCTGAAGAAGCAGGCTTGCCGCTGTATCGTTATATCGGTGGTTCAGGCCCGATGAGCCTGCCAGTACCGATGATGAATGTAGTTAACGGTGGCGAGCACGCATCCAATAGCTTGGATTTCCAAGAATTGATGATTGTGCCCGTTGGCGCGCCAACTTTCCGCGAAGCACTGCGTTATGGCGCTGAAGTCTTCCATAATCTGAAAAAAATCTTGCACGACAAGGGTATGCCTACCCAAGTGGGCGATGAAGGTGGTTTTGCGCCGGACGTCGCTAATGCAGAAGAAGCATTAGAAATGATTATGTCTGCGATTGAAAAAGCAGGCTACAAAGCCGGTACGGATTTCTGCATTGCTTTGGATTGCGCTGCTTCTGAGTTCTTTGATAAAGAAACCGGCAAGTATGTTTACAAGAAAAGCGATAATCGTGCGCTGACATCTGAGCAGCAAGTGGATTACTTGGAAAGCTTGGTGAACAAGTTCCCAATTATCTCGATCGAAGATGGTATGGGCGAGCGTGATTGGGCGGGCTGGAAAGTATTGACCGATCGCCTTGGTAAGCGTGTGCAGATCGTGGGTGACGATTTATTCGTAACCAACACTAAGATTCTGGCTGAAGGGATTCGCTTAGGCGTTTGTAACTCTATCTTGATCAAAGTAAACCAAATTGGCTCATTGTCAGAAACACTGGCAGCGGTTGATCTGGCTAAGCGTCATGGTTACACCTCGGTGATGAGCCATCGTTCAGGCGAAACCGAAGATGCAACCATCGCAGATTTGGCTGTGGCAACCAACTGCATGCAAATCAAAACCGGCTCATTAAGCCGCTCTGATCGTATTGCTAAATACAATCAATTGATTCGTATTGAAGAAGAGTTGGGCGAAGCAGCGGTATATCCAGGTATGGGTGCTTTTTACCAAATTAATAAGTAATCACTGACTTATTATCAAGTAATATCACAAACCGGAATCTTTGATTCCGGTTTTCTTCAAATTAGAATCTACATGCGCCTACTTGCTATTATCTTTTCTATTATGATTGCTGCTTTGCAATGGCCACTATGGGTGGGCAAAGGCAGTTGGTTGCGCGTATGGCAGCTTGATCATCAGCTGGTTGAAAAAAAGCTACAAAACGAAAAATTAAAAGAGCGTAATGACGCATTAGATGCAGACGTTCGCGATTTAAAAACCGGCTCGGATGCAATTGAAGAGCGCGGCCGTAATGAATTAGGCATGATTCGTCAGGATGAGGTTTTTTTCCAAGTCTTAGATAAAGATCATCCTATTGTCTCCTCATCCCCCACGCCTGCTCCGCTTGCTGCTAGCGGGGCGAAGTAGCCACCTATTGCATCAGGGCGCCTAGAAAAACCCATCTGATCTCATAATGCTGCGTTGTGCATTAAAAAAATCTCCTTACATATCAAGCATATGCAGCGTAGATTTTTTAATACGCACCTTGTCTTATTTAGAAATATAGGTTTTTTGAGACCCCCATCAGCCAGTGTATTGGCTAGCGGTACACTTTCAAAATATTTATATTTTTTGCTACTGTAATCCTTGCTCGGGCTAAGATATAGTAAGGTCATCTATGGAGTTTGTGATGACTGATCTCTCTTTGCCTGACGCCAGCCTACGGCGCAAAACTGAAACGCTGTATTTTCAATTGGCGGGTGAATTGGCTCAGGCCATTCAATCTGGCGTATTACAGCTAGGCGAAAAACTCCCCTCCATTCGAAAGCTATCCGCGCAGCGGCAAGTTAGCCTCTCTACCGTGATGGAAGCTTACCGCGAGCTAGAAGACCGTGGCTTAATTGAAGCACGCCCTCAGTCTGGCTTTTATGTGCAAAAGCATCGCAATGGTTTTTCTGCTCCAGAGCTAACCCAGCCACCGCAGCAAGCGCGGCAAGTGGTGATTGATCCTCTGTGGCTGCCTGCTACTTTGGCGCGTTTACACGATATTAAAATTGATTTCGGCTTTGCCATTTTGGCCCCCGCACTTTTCCCTAATCAGCAATTACAGCGTTTATTAGCCCAAGTGACTCGGCATTCGCCGGAATTAATTGCAGATTATGGCCGCCCCGCTGGTGATGTGGAATTACGCCGTCAAATTGCCCGCCGCGCATTAAATTGGGGCGGGCAATTTGAGGCGGAAGAAATACTGATTACCCAAGGCGCGATTGAAGCGCTTAATTTATGCTTACGGGCGGTGACTCAGCCGGGTGATGTGGTGGCGATTGAATCGCCTTCTTATTTTGGCCTATTGCAGATTTTAGAAAGCTTTCAGCTTAAAGCGCTAGAAATACCTACTCACCCACAAACGGGCATCTCCATTGAGGCGCTGGAATTAGCCACGCGTAGTGGCGAAGTAAAAGCCTGTGTATTGCTGCCTAATTTTTCTAATCCGCTAGGCAGTTTAATGCCGGATGAAAATAAAAAGCGTTTGGTGGAATTATTAGCTGAGCGGCATATTCCTTTAATTGAGGATGATTTATACGGAGAGTTTTATTACAAAGGGGATAGGCCTCGGCCCGCTAAAGCTTTTGATAAAGAAGATAATGTGATGCTAATTTCTTCTTTTACTAAAACTGTAGCGCCGGGATTTAGAATTGGCTGGGTGGTGGCAGGGCGTTATCATCAAAAAGTAGAGCAACTTAAATTTATTAATACTTTTTCTAACGCTATGCCGCTGCAAAGAACCATTGCCAAGTTTTTAGAAAGTGGCGGCTACGATCATCATTTGCGTCGCTTGCGCCGAGCCTGCTTTGATCAGGTGATGTTGGCGGTGGCAGCGATTGAGCGATTTTTCCCGAGTGATACTCGCTTGCATGTTCCGCAAGGCGGCTATGTTTTTTGGATTGAATTAAATGCAGCGGTAGATACTTTATTGTTGCTTCAGCATGCTTTAAGGGAGGGGATTAGTTTCACCCCAGGCCCTTTGTTTTCGCCAAGCCATAGCTATCGTAATTGCTTACGCATCTGCTGTAATGAGCCTTGGAGTGATCGTCACGAACAGGCGATTGCGCGCTTGGGTGAATTGGTTCAGCAGCAGATTGGTGAAGCTACCACGATACGCTAAGCACTTTGCCTTCATCTGCTTGGGCATTGTCTTCGCTCATCACCACAAGGCAGCTTTGCGGGCTATTAGGTTGAGCTTCTTCACAGCCATCGGAGTAGGTCATCAGGCATGGCGGATTGGTGTGTGATTCATCCACTAAAATTACATTCATGCGTGCACCACAAAAGCCATTGATGGCTTGCTGTAAGCCAAGAATGTCATTGATATCTGCTCGTGATTCGGCGTGAATAAAGCACAATCCAAAGATGAGGGTGGGGATGATGCGGCGCATGATAAACCTCCTACATTGTTAATTGCAGAATAGGCCGCGCTGTATGTTTGTAAGTGCTCAGTGAGGCTTCAGCCGCCAGACGGGCGACTCAATAGCATGACCGGTAAGTTGGCTGGGGTGTGGGCGCAATTTATGCCAAATTAGGGTGCTTATGATTCAGTTTGCGGCAAAGTGGCCGACAGCGTGTTTAAGTTTCTGCGGTGCTTTCTTAGTAAGAAGCGTGCGGGATCGATTGCTTGCAGCAAATCGGCCTCAATAGGGGCTGGCTCGCCATTAAGCTGGCAGGCCAGCACTTCGGCGGCAATGATCGCCCAGCTGAGGCCGCGTGAGCCTAATCCCAGTAAGCCATATAGCCCTATTTGCCTAGGGATTTGATGTAGCTGATGTAGCGCCACGGGGATGTTTTGTGGGTCGTGCAAGGCCCCTACTAAGGGGAGTCGATCTAGGCTGTTGGGGCGATAACAGGCGCGGCTACTGTTGGCTGTTTTTGCGGCTAAATCAGGTAGTAAAGCGTGTAATTCCGCTAAATTATGGGCGGCTGCGGCGTTTAAATCGTTATCTTTTACTTCGGCGGCGCCAATGCAGCGGTAGCCTTGAAAAGCGGCAGTTAAATAGCCTGAGCCACTTAAGCTGTATTTGGGATGCTCAAAATCTGCAATTAGACTGGTACTTCTGAGCGTTTTGCTAAGCGGCAACTCTAAATCAGGCAGTAAATCGAGTGCTTCGGTGGCATTCGCAATAATCAGTACAGGGCTGCACGCAATAACACGGCCATCTGCGGTAATGGCTTGCCAGCCGTCTGCGGCATGATGAATGCGATCTACTTTATGCCCAAAGTGCATGGTGATTTGCTTGGACCAGCGGGCTAAATTGGCGTGGCAAACACTGGCCGGATTGGCCCAGCCCCCCTGAGAAAACCACCAGCCGCCGTGGCTTGGGCGTGCGCCAAGCTGCTTCTGGGCATCGTTTTGGCTGATCCATTTTAATAAACCGGCAGGGTATTGCAGAGCGATTTCTTGCATTAATGCGGCTTGTGCGTCGTCTTTAGCAATTTGCAAGATACCGTCATTGCCAAAAAAAACCTCAAGCCCCGCTTGCTTTAAGCGCTGTAGATGTTGCTGGGTTTCTGCACAGCCTATACGGCTAAGCCTGGCTGAATAATTATCATCACGGCTGGCGCTGGGGTGAAATAAGCCCGCATGGTTGCCAGAGGATTGCGTTGCCACGCCTGCCGCTGCATCGATGATATCGACTAGCCAACCACGGGCAGCCAAGCGCTCAGCGATACTAGTGCCCGCCAAGCCCGCGCCAATAATGAGTGCCTGATGTGGGTATTTGTTAGATTTATCAATAGGGGGGCGAGTGCAAAACCCTGCGTAATAATTCCCATGCTTGGCCATGGCAAAGCCACTGCTTTTTTGTAAGGCGGCGTCGGCATTGTTGTAGGCAATCAGTTGCGTATTGGCGCTGGATAGCCGCCACAGCGCTTTGTAATGTGCTGGGCTAATAGCTGCATTAAGATCAAACGCATCGATTGTGGCGCTAACGCTGCGTAATTGATTAAGCGTGTCGCCCCAGATTAGCGTCAATATTACATCCCCCGCCGCAAAATGAAGGCGCTGAAAGCCTTTGCATAATGCCGGCCAGCTTTGTACTAGGGCGGCGTATAACTCGGCCAAATCAGGATGCGGGCAGGTAGGGAGTGTGGTTTGGCTAACAAACGCCAAATAATGTAAGCGTTGGCTACGTTTTGGATCTGCTTGCCACGCTTGCCATGTTCGCAAAAATTCTTGCCCATTGGCAAAGTCACATTGCAAAAAAGTGAAGCTCGGCTGGTCTTGCCAACGTGTAGGAAGGCCATGCGCGGCTAAAAAATCCATATCGGCCTTAGTGAGTGGCGGCGCTAGAAATGCGCTGATGTTTATCCATAAATTTTTTCAACGCAAAGATAAACACGCCACCAACGATAAGTAGGGCGCTAGCAAAAAAGCGATTGCCAGCCAGTAAGTGCCCCGCTTTAATTCCCTCTATACCTAGGCCATAGACACCCATGGTGATCATGCCAAAGGCTGCGGCCACCGTGCCTTTGCTCACACTGCTAGAGAACAGTACCAGCCTAAATAGACCTGCATTGACTAGTCCACAGCCAAAAGCGTAGAAGCTAATGCCAATCACCAGATAAATATAGTGACTAGGCGCGAAAAGCATAGCGATAAAGCAAAAACTCAAGCCAAACACCTGAGGAATCAAGCCCAAACCTATCATTCTGCGCACAGGCAGGTGATTGCTTAGTTTTGCGAGGGTGAAATTGCCAATAATCAAAGCGGCAAACACAGGGATTTGCCAGTAACCAAATTCAATCGGCGATAAGCCTGCATCGCCAATTAAGATAACTGGCGAAATGCCAATCCAAGTTAGCAATGGCACACTGCATAAGCCCATTGCCAGTGCGCCGGTTAAAAAGTGCGTATTACTAAATACGTTTTTATAATCTTGCCAAACCGCGCGATAAGTAAAAGGGGATAGATTTTTATTGGGGGCAATTTTGGGTAGCGCGTACCAAAGCCCAATAAAGGATAAAAAAGCCACCGCCGCAATTAATACAAAAATCATTCGCCAAGGCGCTAGTTCCATCATCACTGCGCCCGCTAGTGGGCCCAATAAAGGGGCAATCATGGCGACATTGGCCATGAGCGCGGTTACTTTAATGGCGGTTTTTTCGTCGAAGGATTCTTGTACCAGCGCATAGCCCACCGCGCCAATAAAACACATGCCCACGCCTTGAAATACCCGTAAAACAATAAATTGCTCAATAGAGCGGGTAAATAGGGTGAGTAAACACATGGTAATAAAAAACGCCACACCAGACAGCATCACCGGCCTGCGGCCAATTCGATCGGATAATGGGCCAAGTAGCCATTGTAAAGATGCACCACCTACTAGATAGGCCGTCATTGAAGTGGGCACCCATTGCGGCCCAGCATTAAATTCCCGCGTAACGGCTAACATGCCAGGCAAAATCATATCGTTAGCGATATAGGTGGAAAACTCAAACAATACCAAAGCTAAGGGCAGAAGCATCGTGCGCCAAGTCAATTGGGTAATTAGTATTTTAGCTGGCATTGTATGTAAGCATGGTCGGTGGGCAGTGCAGCAGTCTGGCGTTTTTAGCCCGCCGTGCCTAGAGAAGAATTCCCATTTGGTCTAATTAGTTTCGGCCGCCGCTGCCGCTGAGGCTTGCTCGGCGGCTTGTTTTAGCACAACGCCCTCTACTGCCTTGGCTTTATCTAGGGCTTCGCGCTGTGGTTCGGCAATTTTTTGTGGGGTGGGGCCACATGCGCTTAGGGCAAGGGCTAGGCAGATTAGGGTGGCTTTCATGATTGCACTCATTGGATATGGTGGTTGAACGATATTGCATGAGTGATGGGCTAGCCATACCCACGTACTCATAATAAGCGGCAGTTAATCGTAAGCCTTAGCAATACATGCCTGATACGCATTCACGGCTTGGGTATAACCCAGCTCCAGCGCATCGGCAATAAAGGCGTGGCCGATGGATACTTCTTGCACACCCGGCACGGCTTGTAAAAAGCGCGTCAGGTTGTCACAGTTTAAATCGTGGCCTGCGTTAATGCCTAGCCCCGCTGCCAGCGCTGCCTCTGCTGTGGCGGTAAAACTCGCTAGTACGCTGGCTTCTTGCTCGCCGCCGTAGGCGTTGGCGTAAGTTTCGGTATAAAGCTCGATGCGCTCAGCGCCAAGCGCTGCCACCAAAGGCATGGCGGCGGGGTTTGGATCCATAAATAAGCTAACTCTAACCCCTAGTGCCTTACATTCGGCAATCAGTGGGCGTAGTTTATCCATGTCCTCCGGTAGGCTCCAGCCAAAATTAGAGGTGAATTGATCTTCGCCATCAGGCACAAAGGTGGCCTGATGCGGGCGAAATTCACGGATAAAATCCATTAAATTTTGGGTGGGATTGCCTTCGATATTGTACTCGGCATGCGGCCATGCTTTGAGCAGGGCCGCAAGATCGCTCACATCGTCGCTGCGAATATGGCGCGCATCGGGCCTAGGGTGAACGGTGATGCCCTGTGCGCCAGCTTGCAGACATAGCTTAGCGGCTTTCACTACACTAGGTATACCCAGATGGCGAGTATTGCGCAGTAGCGCTACTTTGTTGACATTGATTGAAAGTGCACAGCGTGTGGTGGAGCTCATTATCATCCTTATTAAGCCTAGGCCGTTAAGCCCATCACGGCTTCCATATAAACCAATTCCCAGATATGCCCGTCTAAATCTTGAAAGCCGTGGGCATACATAAAGCCATGATCTTGTGCTTCGTTATAAATTGCACCGCCCGCCGTAACGGCTAAGCGAACAATTTGGTCTACTTCTTCGCGGCTATCGCAGGATAGGCAAAGCAGCATTTCGGTATGGGTGTGGGGGTTGCAAAGTATTTTTGGGGTAAAAGTCTGAAACCGCTCTTCGCCCAGCAACATGACAAAAATATCATCTGAAATCATCAGGCAACTGGCGCTGCTATCAGAAAACTGCGGGTTAAACTTAAAGCCCAGCTGGCTAAAGAACGCGATGGATTCTTCTATATTTTTCACGGCTAGATTGACATAAATCTTGCGGCTCATTGCTGCACCCTCGGCTAAGTGAAAGATTTTACAGCAAGAAGTATAGGGGGGATGTAGAAAATCGCTGCTAATGTAAGGGCTTTGCGTAGAACAGCTTTTTGATGGCTGACATTTTGCTGATTTTCCCCGCGTAGTTGGGAATTTACATGTGGTTTTTTGCTGCCAACAAATCTAAATAAGCACATTCAATCAGCTGTTCTGTTTGAATACCTAGCTTTGCCATCAGTTGCTGCGCTTCTGCTTGGCCCTTTGCTGCGGTTTCGTTTTCTACCAGCACCACTTCTAGCTCTAAAAAATCACCTAAATTTTTTACGCGATCCAAGTGCACGCGGGTACGGCCACATTGATAGAGGGTGCGTTGTTTTTCTACGCGGCCAATTTTGCCATTGGAATAAGCGAGCACTTCCCTGAGTGCATCCGGCGCTGCCGTGCTGGAAAGTACATAAAACGACTCCTTAGGGCCAAGCTGATTGGCGCGGCGATAGAAAATAAGCTGGCCACTGCCGTCTGGAAATGCTCGCAGTTTTAAGCGACCATTCTCGCAGGCAAAGAAAGTATCGTCTTGGCTAATGTCAATGGGGGCGGTATGGCTAAGTGATTCAAGTATCGGGATCAGTGCGGCAATGTTCGCAATGCGCGTTTTTATTTCAATATTTCTTGCCATTGGATATGTATACCCTAGGGTCTGTTGACGTTTCATTCACGGCTGTGCAGCCCCAAAAATGGGCCAAACCCGAAGGGCTGAGCCGGAAAATGGCCATTCACTGCGTTATGCTCCTCGACAATAACTCGTTATTGCCTTCGTCGCATGCCTTGTGCCTAGCCATTTTCCGGCTCAGCGCAATTGTGAATGAAATGTCAACAGACCCTAGGGAAGGATGGGGATATTAACGGCTTCGCACCAACATTCGCCACTTTTAGCGGAGCAAACTCGTTTTTCTATATTGATTTCGCATAGAGATTTTTCTTCCCATGGCTCCGCTTTTTTAGGGCTATTCACTATTCCCTTAATAAGCTCAACATCCACATTGAGCCCTTCTGCGGCTAATTTATTTTCATATATTGGGTTTTCTCTATGGTCATCTAATTGCTTACCAATGACGGCACCAAGCAGAGTGCAGCCACTTAATGCGGCTAAGAAAAATAAAATAATTGCTTTATAAACAAATGATTGCGTTTTTTCCTTATGCAACAGCGTTATTTATGGGTGAGTAATTAACTTGAAATATAAGGAGGTTGGGAATAAACGCCCTGCTGGGTTAAGTGCAAAATTAGGGATTTCACCCGCCCGTTGCCAGCCCAGTTTTTGGTAGAGCATTTCCGCAGCAGAGCCGGTTTGTGTGTCCAGAATTAATAAATGGCGGCCTTGGCTGCGGGCAAACTGCTCTATGTGCTGCATCAGCTGGCTAGCAATGCCTTGGCCTCGGCATTCTTTTAAAACGATTAGTTTTTGCACTTCGGCCCGATGCTGGCCGTTTTCTTTGCCGCATAAATCCAATTGAGCAGTGCCAATCACTTTACCTTCTTGCTCGGCAACCCAAAGGACTAGACCTTGGCTTTGTAAAACATTTTGCCAATAGGCTAATGCCACACTGGCGGATAGCGGCGCTAAAAATCCGATGGATGCGCCGTGTTGCACACCCTCTTGTAATAAAGCCACCAGCCCCGCTAATAAAGGCGTTTCATGGGGGCTGACTTGTCTAATCCGCAGCATAGGGTTGCTCTTTTAAAGTGAATGTGGCGAGCGCTGCGCCAACGCTTCAATGATCTCTTTTGCCTCCCGTAACTCGGCACCTGTTTGCTCACGATAGGCTTTCATTGCCGCTATTTTGGTTTTGGGATTACTGGCTAGTCGCTTAACCTGCTCGGATGGCTCGAAATCTGGCTTGCTGGCTAAGCCCAAATCTATGCGTAACTGGCTGAGCTTTTGTTCGGCCACGCGTGCTCTTTTTTCTAGCCGAGCAAGCCTGCTGTGTAACTCGTAGTAAATCAATAGGGCAAAGATAAAAATAAGTGCTTCCATGCTGCTTTCTCCGTTGGGGTGTGAAGGGCCGAAGCATTTTCACCTGCCTTATAGGGCCCATAGGCTGGCCGCAGGCGCTGCCGTGATTTTTGCGCCCAAGCTGCTGATCGCTGGCAAGGTGGCATTATGGTGCTCAATAATTTGCTGCCCGCTTAAGTGAGGCTTATCGTGGCTACAATGGCCGTCTGACACCAAAACCACTTCAAAACCCAGCGATGCTGACCAGCGCACGGTGGAATCAATACAAAATTCGCTGGAATAGCCCGCTATTGCCAGCTGTTTTACACCATGCTGGTTTAAGATCGCTTGTAATGGTGTGCTGGCGTAAGGCGCAGAGGTGTTTTTATGGATGTTTAAATCCCCCGCTTCCACTTTTACACGGCTATCTATTTGCCAACCCGCACTACCATTCTCTAAGCCTTGCCCCTCGTGCTGCACAAAAATAACCTGCACCCCCGCACTGCGCGCGCGTTTGGCTAATTCATTAATCCGTGTAATCACCCCATTTAAATCGTGAGGATAGGGCGCTTGGGCAAAGAGGGCGGTTTGTAAGTCAACGATAAGCAGGGCGTCTGGCATGTGGGTAGGCCTGTAAAAGGTGTAAGGTCTAGACGTTTTGGGTTTGCCACTCGCTTTTTAATATGGCCAGAATGACGGTGTTCTACCATTGTTTTTTAAAGTAGCGATGTTCTAAAAATCGCCCTTCTTCGCGCATGCCCAATTGGGTGCAAAGTGCAATGGCGGCTTTGTTTCTGCTGATGGTTTCTGTGTAAATGCGGTGTATGTTGAGCCATCGGATCTAAAGTCCCGCAAAATAGGCCACGCGGTTGAAATAGAAAAATGCATAGTTTGCCCATCGTGGCGGCGGGTTGCTTAAAGCCAGATTAAGTCTTTATAGGGTTTTAATTGCAGCGCACTCAGGCGGCTCTCTAAGTCTCCCACATGCACTTCTAATTGATGCCCGTCAGGATCAAGCAGGTAGATGGAATCACCTTCGCTAGAATTGCTTTTCCATTCAGCTATATTTTGCTCACGTACTCGCTGCTGAAAGGCAGAAAAATGCAGTGGGGAAATGCTAAAGGCGATATGGCTGTAATCTTGCCTTGGGTTTGGGGTGTCAAGGCTTAGGCAGAGCCATAAATCGCCCAAACTAAGGTAGGCACCAGTGGCCCATTTTACATGGCCCTTAAAGCCGATAATAGCGGTGTAGAAGTTTAGCGAGCGGTTTAGATCGCTTACAGCCAGCGTGAGATGATTTAAGCCTGTCAGCATACTTGCGCTTTTTATTATTTGGCTGACGACTAGTGTACAAAACACGGGTGAGAATGTCTACGGCATGGCGGCGAATTGCTGCTGGGGATCCATTCGCCGCTATGTCTAGCTGGCTAGCTAGCTTAAATAAATGAATCAGGTGCAAACAGGGCCTCGGCTTTGGCAGAACCATAAAAATGCTGTGCCATGGCTTGCCAACTGCCTGTGGCTTGGGCTTAAGTCGGGTGTTCCCAGGGTCTGAGGTGCTGCAATTTTCTGATTTAAGCGGTCTGCCTTATGCCCATCGCTACACTATTCGGGCGCTGGCGGCGGCTTGGGATTCGGCAAATGTGTGAAGCCGATGCATTTCCAGCAGGGGATGAAGCACTGAATAAAGCGTGGGCTTTACTAGAAGGAGATGGCTGCCAAGATCTGCTGACTAGGGCAGAGGCATGGCGTCCATGGCGAGCCTATGCGGCGCAGCATTTATGGGCTTCTTTGGATTGATCGAGGGGATAGCGCGGTTGCTTTAGGAACCGCCGTCGAGGAGGGACCTCCTCAACGGAAAAAGGGCTGTTACGGGCGCTTGGCCAAAATGCTTAAAATGGCGGTGGTGTTGATTTTTGCCCCAATCGGGATGGCTGCGAGGTCTACAAAAAAGTCTGGATTATGGTTGGAGTAAGGAAAAGGCCGGCCTGCGGCTTGTGCTTTAGCAAATAGGGCTGGAGGGGCTACACCAACCAGCATAAAGGAGTAAGGCACATTCATTCCTTTGAATGCTTCTTGAAAGTCTTCTGAGCCCATCACGGCGGGAAGTTGTGGAATGACTTTGCCTTTGCCCATCAGCGCTTCTAAGGATGGATTAATGCGTGCCACCAGCGCTTTATCGTTGACCAGTGGGCCAGCGTTGCCTTTCATATGTCGAGTTGGCATTTTGTCTGCAGCTACACCGGCGCTTATCGCCACGCCATGGTTGATTTCGTCGATACGTTTAAGCATCTGCTCACGCACGTCAGGGGTAAACCAGCGTAGGTTTAGCTTGAGCGTGGCTGAGCTTGGGATGACGTTATTATCTCGGCCCGCCTCTATTGAGCCAACCGATAGCACCGCTGCGGCTTGTGGATCAAGTGTGCGGCTTACTACGGTTTGATAGGCTAATACCGCTTGTGCAGACATTACAATGGGGTCGATCGTCATCTGTGGCGTGGAGCCGTGGCCGCCAATGCCTTTGAAGATAATGTCTAACTGGTCTACGCCAGCCATCCTCACGCCTGCCGCACTGGCCACTACGCCGACTGGGATAGGGGCGGTATGTGAGCCAAAAGCAAAGTCAGGCTTTGGAAAGCCGCGCTGCCATAATTGATCGTCAACCATTGCTTGAGCACCAAGGCCAACTTCCTCGGCGGGCTGGGCGTAAACTACCAAAGTGCCGGACCACTCTGATTTAAGTGCCGCCATTGTTTTTGCCATGCCGAGCAGCCAAGTTACATGGGCGTCGTGGCCGCAGGCGTGCATGACATCAATTTCGCTGCCGTCAGCTAATCGCTGCTTTGCGGCTGCGGCATAGGGGAGGCCAGTGGCTTCTTTGACCGAGTTGGAATCCATATCGGCGCGAAACCATACGGTTGGGCCTGGGCCATTTTTAAGCACGCCTACTACGCCGGTTTTGGCGATGCCTTCTGTGACACTAAAGCCCAGTTCCTGCAGGTTTTTTGCCACAATCGCGGCGGTGCGTGTCTCGGTAAAAGCGATTTCTGGGTGCTGATGCAGGTCTTTAAATATCGTGGTGAGGCGTGGTGTGTCGGCATCAATGGCGGTATTTATTTTGCTAAGTAGCTCGACTGAAATGGCCGATTCAGTTGCCGCTGTGTCTTGTGCGTTGGCAAAGGTTGGTGCGAGGGCAAAAACACCAAGGCTGAGCGGCAGCAGGATAAGTTTTCGAGCGATGCGTAATTTCATAGTTGTTCTTTTTGAATTTGGAAACGGTGGTGCATGCCGTTTGGATAAGGGGGCTTGCCATCTTTGCCGAGTTAAGCCTTGATTTAATGCCCTTGAGACGATGGCTGTGGGGTAGTTTTTATGGCTAAAAACTAACTGTAGTCTGTTTTTGTTACAGGCTTTATGCCCGTTGAGTGAGCCGCGATTAGCCACAAGGATGCGCCCGTGGGTAGGGGGCAATACAGGGCCTAGGCGTTTAATTTTACGTATTTTTTAGTTGGCTAACGCCGTGTTAGTAAGTGCTTAAGCCGTTAGCAGTAATGCTTTATCTACTTAAAACGAGCGAGATCTTATCTGTAGATACAGGTACAAGAGCGGCTGTGGATTGCCGGTGTATCTACAGATCTTAGGTTTTTAAATATCGTCAGTGGGCGACAATATTAATGGCTACGTGATCGGGCGTTTTTCTTTGCGAGGGCGCGTTTGTCGGAAACAACGCCAAATGCTGCACCCAAAATGGCCCCAAAGCCAAAGCCCAGCGCTAAGGCATCAAATGCGGAGCCTAAGGCGGCTCCTGTGCCTATTCCAATTGCTAGCCACAAACCCATGGTTCAACTCCTTTTCAGAAAGTAGCGCATTGAAAGGATTCAATATTTACTGCCAAGCCCTATCTTGCCACCTTGCTCAGCTTTCATCAATATGAATAAAACCTTAGTAGATAAGTCGGCTTGACAATGCTGAATGGGTTTGCTGGATTGGGCCGTGGTGTGTAGTCGTTCTCTTGTTATAGCCTTGCTGGGCGGGCTATAGCAGCTTATTTTGTTTGATGATGAACCGTAAAGAACTAAATGAAACACTGTAAGGTAAAGGCTATGACTAATAGAGTTCTGGTGAGCGGCATCGCCTATTCAGCCCTTTAGTGTTGATTTAGAAAGATTGAGTTCCTGAGTGATCGATTTAATCGTGCCGTGGCTGTGCTAGTGATATTGGCCTGCATATAGGATTACGCTGCTACCCAGCCAAACATGCTTTCATATTGCCATAATCAACTTGGTGCTTAGTCGCCAAGTAAAGGTAATTTTGAAACAAGCGACTAGCGTGCATCCGTCATAATTTCTGCATGCTGTTTAAGGCTGCCTTGGTACAGTTTTCTGGCGATTGGGCAGCATAATTCCAGCTTATGTGCCTTGTAGCCACGCTGCATCAGGCCATACCACCCTTGAGCGGGCCCCGGCATAAAGCCGGCATATGCAAAACCGGCGCGGCGCAGTTGTTGCATGGCCGCTGGCGTATGTTGGTCTAGGCGCATCCGCAGATAAATCAGGCGCTTCTTAGGCATTTGCGCTACTTCATCCACGTTGTTGGGGTGTAGGTCTGTCAGTGTTACCTCAATTCTATGCTCATGGCTAGCCACAGCTATCGGGGTGGCGGCAGTGGAATCCATCAAGGAATGTGTGCCGAAATTTTGCTCGATAGGCCCAAGCCAATCTCGGCAGGATAATGGCCACGGTAAGGCTGGCAAAGGAGAGGGCTGCAAAGGTAGGCACCCCAGCACCACGCTTTCACGCCACTCGTTGCCAAATGGGGAGGCCACATAATCCAATAGCAAACCGGTGGTTTGGAAACCCAGCGTCTGAGCCAAACGCTGGCTTTGTGCATGGGACGATACCTGTTTGATGGTTAACGTACGCAGCCCGCATTCGCGCGCATAGTCTCTTAGGTAAGCCCCCAGCGTTGTGGCAATACCCATGCCGCGTGCGTCGGGGTGAACAATATTGAGCGCCAGCTCGGCGCTATCTGGGTAATCTTGATGCACCCACAGCACGGCATGGCCAACAATCTGGTCTTTTATGCAGGCCACAACCGAATGCCAGCGCTGTTGTGCGTTATTGCGGCAAATCATCGAGGGCAGATAAACATCCGGATACACATAGCAGTCGCCATACACCGTGCGAAACAGAGCGCTCACTTTATTGGCATCTTCTGGCACGAAACTGCGGACTGAAACGGCAAATTTGTTCCATTTGTTCATGCTTGCCGCTCCGCTTGCACCACATAGGAGCGCTCGTCCACCACCCGCAATAGTTTGCCTGAGCGAGGATGAAGCGTCAGCTTGTGAGCCGTGTGGTAAGCGATATCAAAGCGCAGCAGGTCTTCCTGTGACAAGGTATTCATTGCTGGGTATTTCTCTATTAGCGCGGCATAAAGCTTTTCTTTTACGGCGCTGCTTAAGCCGCCATCTGGCGCAACCCGCAGAGTCAAGCTATCCATACCGTTAGCGCGGGCCAGCAATAATTGCCAAGACGCTGGGCCTAAATGCGCTTTCACAATGCCACCAATCTCCTCAGGAAATAGCGAGAGCGTGCCCAGCCGAATACGATATCCCTGACTGGCGCGGCCACGAAGTGCAAACTTGCGTTGCTTGGTATCGGTTGGCTCACACCAAACCGCCAAGTCGCCAGTTGGATAACGAATCAGCGGCATCAAGCGCCGTTGCAGATTGGTCACAACCAATATACCAGTCTGGCCTTCCTCCTCAATAGGCTTACCCGTGGTTTCATCGATGATTTCCACTAGGGCATCACCATCAAATACATGGTGCTCGCCCAATAGGCAATCCGGTGTGCTTGCGCCAATCAAGCCTGCATCAACACTGGCGCAGCCCACCGAGGCGAAGCGGGCGTTTGGCAAGGCCAGCGACAGCATGGACAGCTGCTCTTCAAACAAGCTTTCGCCGCCATACAGAACCAGCGTGACGCTGGCGAGCACTTGTCCGCGCTCGAGCAATTGGCTGACAAAACGCAATAGTTGGGCGGGCACACAAGCCAGTACGTTGATTTGATGGGCTTCAATCGCCTCCGCCAGTAGCGTGGTCTCGACCGCACCGGTAAAAGGGTATTCGCAGACGGGCACGGGTGAGTGCGCCAATGCCCCATGAATAAATAAGAAGCTGGTGTATAAATCGCCCGCAAAAAACAAATTGGCCACTCGATCGCTTGGGGTTAGCTGCGTGCCCATTCCTTGGCCAAAAGCATGCACAAAATCACGCCATTCCTCGCGGGAATACACCGACAGCTTGCCAGCACCGGTTGATCCCCCAGTTCGAAAAACATGGCCGTCAATGATGGGCCCAGTCAGTACCGGCCAGGACGATAATGTTTGTGACTGCTGCCAATACAAAGCAGGGTCGATCAGCGGCAAGTCGTGGAGTTGCCAGCCAGAGCGGGGTATGTCTCGGTACAGCGCTGCATAGAAAGGGGAATGTTGGCGTGCGTACTGCACGAGCTGTTCTATGAGAAGGGTCATTTGTATAGCTTCCTGCAAGCAGTCTATTCACTTTGCCCATGCATCTGTCAGCAGAAGGGTAACGTGGCGGCTTGTTGTTGCGCTCATTTTTACAGGCCGTAAAGCTTGTTGTGATGAGTCTGTTCTAAAGGGATACAGCCAAGGCTGGTGCGGGTCTAAGCTGATTTGCACTCTCCATCTGGGCATTGCTGCCCAGTGGAGGAGCCAACCAAGCGCTGTACACCACCCATCACTGGCAAATTAAACTGCGCCTGCTGGCTCGGCAGTGTTGCTTAATACAGGCTGCCGCTGATCTAGCACTAGCGGTGTTTTGCCACTTTGTGGATGGCGTTGAAAATCCGTCGACAATTTATGGATCACCTCCATCTCTAGTAGCCCGTTATTCAGCGCCTCCCCCAGCTCGCTGTGTTGGCTTAAATACTGGCGGACATGCTCAACATCGCCCTCCACCTGTACCACCAAATGCTCTCTGCCGCTGGCGGTGTAGTTAATTAAAAACTGCAGTGGTACGCCTATTGCCTCAGCATTGAGCGCAGGGTTGAAGAAGAGGGTTCCCACTCGTAGTAACTGGCCGTGCCTGCCACATAGTTCGAATCGCGGCGCGGGCAGCCCACATTTACACGGGCCCGCCACCCAACGGCCCAAATCACCAAGCTCATAACGTGTTACCGCTTGCCCCTCGCGTGCACGAGAGGTAAATAACAAGCGGCCAGTTACACCTGGCGCTACGGCTTGGTCTTGCTCGGTATCCACAATTTCCAGCCACTGGGTATCGGTTATCAGGTGGAATACGCCATCGGGCGAATCACCGCAGCTGTGGCCTAAGGGGCCGGCATCAACAGAGCCATAAATGGCGGAACGGATCATCGATACACCGAACCCGGCTAAAAACTTACGTTGCTGCGGGTTCAAGTGCTCGCCGCCGAGCATGATTTTTTGGATGCCGCCGTAAGCCCGCAGCCTGGCTTCTTCCCGCACAAACAAATGGTGAATCGTGCTGGGCATGCCAATCAGCGTATTGACGCGCTGGTCGATAATTAGCTGGGCAATTTCGCTGTAATCGTCGTTGCTCGGGCCACCCATAGGGAAATGCACCGCCGACAATTTGTCCAAAATGGTAAAAAAGCTGAGTAAACCGCCATACAAATTGCCGCCATAGAGCAAATTCATGACTCGATCGTTTGCCGGATCAAGGCCTGCCGCAAACAAGCCATCTGCCGCAGCTTGCATTTGCCGGTGATAATCGCGATAGCTAAAACCCGCAAGCTTGGGCTTGCCGCTGCTGCCGCCACTACGGAAAAACAATTGGGCATTTTCTGTCATCGGTGTTTGCTGGAAAGCAGCCTTATCCATAATTGGCTGTGCAAGCAAACTTTTTGGCTCCGCTGGGGGCTGGTCAAGCGTGACGTGCTTTGGCAGCTTATCCGCCGCAACGCTCACCGACACCCGGCGCGTTAGCCGCGCTAGGGCGTATACACCATCGTGCGGCTCGCCTTCATACCCATCGTGCATCGCACTCACCGGTGTCACACGGCTAACACCGGCGGCCAGCAAAATCTGGCCTAATTGCGCCAAATCATGGTTATGTGCCACTAAGCCGCAGGTTTGCAGCCGGGTTCGCCAAGCTTGCAGTGTCTCCACCAACTGTGCTCGCGGCACTGGCCGTAGTTGTACGGTACGAAATAATGGCGACGCCACTAAGGCGGCTGTTTGTGCCCAAATAATCCGCCAGCCTTCACCTTGCCAAACATGCCCCCGCACATCGGAGAAGCTTTGATCCAGCCGTGCGAACGCAAGCTGGGTGCTGATCTCGGCAGACTCTTGCTCGCTAGGAATTAATTCAGGCCATTGCTGGGTACGCCGTGCGAGTGCTTTGGCCAACTGTTCGCCCACTTCCCGCAATACGGCAGGGTCTTCGCTATCAACCAATACGCATTGCGGGCTGGAACACGCCTGTTGATCAAAGCGACAAACCTCATCGGCCAAGGCATCGAGCTGCGCTTCGCTTGCGGCGCTGGGCACTACATACGCAAAGCTGATGCGGTGTCCCCAGTCTACCCAGCGGCAACCGGCGGGTAGCTGCTGCCGAATCGCCGTCAGTGCCGCTTCCCCACCCCAAGCAGACACCGCATCAGCTCGGCTGAATAGGCGAGCCAGATCAGCATTGGGCCAAGGTAATACGGCAAGATAATCTGCCAATGTGCCGGTGCTGTCATGGCTGAGGAACGCTGCCAACAACGCAGCAGTGCGTCCGTTATCGCTGCTGCTAGGGCGTAGCCAATTGATATTGCCAACCAGTAAGCTTTCCAGCATGGCGAAGAAAGGCAGCAAGGACGAATTGGCTGGCGTGATATGTACCACCAGCCCCAAAGGCCGCCAGCTTTCAAAGTGCGGGCTACAGTAATCAATGCGGCGCAGCGAAAATGGCGTTTCGCCTAACTCTCGGGCTAGCTTAGTTGCCAAGGCGTCACGTTGGCAGAAGCCGTGCAGCGCCGTGCGGTTTTCGGTGTCCAAGCCCAGCGCGTCGCTATCGTTCAGCACCCATTGGGCAAAGCTTTCAGCACAAGCCAATACCGTTTCGTTATCCAGCTGCTGTGCCAGCGTCGTTGCTAGCCGTGTTTGTAAGGACGCTAATGCTTCATCCGCCCCAGTCTGGCTTATAAGGATACCTTGTACGAGATACATGCTTAAGACTCCTTGATCAATTCAGATGCCGCCAGTGCACAGCTGCGGTTTTTACTGGTGCCAGCGCGTCCCAGTAGTTCAAACCAGTCGGTTTCGATGCCGCAGCCGCATTCGTGGCCTGGATGCAAGGTGGCCAAATCACTCATGATCACGCTATGGGCGGGGCTGGATGTGATGTAGGGCGATACAAAATGCAAAAAGCCTCTTGTGCCGTATGGCTGGGTGTTCAAAGTTGCGGGGTGGCGGATATAGGCGCGTGCATAGCTGGGAATATGGAAGTGATGCTTTGGGCACTCGATATAGGGCACCGGATGTTCCACCGCGCCATAGCCATCTCGGCAGCGCACGTCCGGAATGCCCAGTTGCTCACCCAAGCGTTGATACAGCATGGCTTTAGGGATGGCTTGGTCGGCGTGGGTCTTCCAGCCACCGCCCAGAAATACCAATGAATCAGGGTGCAGCTTTAGGGCTGGATAGCCCATTTCCTGTTCACGCCGATTGAAATTTGACCCACCCTGCCGATCGAATTTTGACCCAGGGCCGAGCGTTGCTTTTTATCGGAGCAACTGTGGATAAGTCTAGCAAATAGCGGGCCACTCACCCGCTATT